>NZ_JAAGPS010000097.1:0-29692 GCF_017105025.1 Paraburkholderia sp. Ac-20336
TCCGGTGGCGTCGTTTGCGGCGCATTCGGGTTCGGCGTCGTTGCAGCCTTGGTCTGGGCTGCCGGCCTGCGGCCTTCCATGTTGCCGGTCGCGTAGACCATCGCGTCGGACGTCTGCGCGAAGCTGTCGGTCGGCAGCGGAATGTCTCCCGGCGGCAGCGGCTTCACGAGATGCACAGTGATGATGAAGACCAGTTCGGTGCGATCCTGCTGGAACGACGTGCTGCGAAACAGCGTGCCGAGTACCGGCAATTCGCCGATGCCGGGCAGCGCCTTCAATGCGCCGGTGACGTTGTTCTGGATCAGCCCGCCGATCGCGAAGCTCTCGCCGTCGTTCATCTGCACCGTCGTCGACGCGCGGCGTGTCGTGATGAGCGGCAGGATCGCCGTGCCGCTGGTGCCGGTCGCCGTTACGGTGACGCCGGTCGGCGACAGTTCCGACACTTCCGGCGCGACCTTCAGGTTGACGCGGCTACCCGCGAGCACGGTCGGCGTGAACTTGAGGCCGACGCCGAACTCTTCTTCCTGCAGCGTGATCGTCGAGCCGCCCGTGCCGTTGCTTTGCGGCACCGGAATGAACACGCGTCCGCCCGCGAGGAACGAGGCTTCCTGGCCGCTCAGCGTGACGAGGTTCGGCTCGGCGAGAATCTTGCCGAGGCTATCGCTCTTCTGCGCGTCGAGCGCCAGATTGAACGGCTTGTTGTTCGCCTTGCTGAGCAGCACGCCGTTGCCGACGCCCGCAAGCAGCGAGCTCACGATCGCGCCGGTCCACGAACCGAAACCGCCCTGGATATTGACCGCCGAGCCGAGCTGGTTGAGCAGCGTCTTCGACACCTCGGCGACCTTCACTTCGAGCATCACCTGCTGCGGCGAATCGACTGTCATCATGTTGATGACTTCGGATCCCTTACTGACGCTCGTGCTCTGCTGCGAGATCGAGCCGCCGTTGCCGAAGCTCGCGGTGCTGGCCTGCTGTTGCTGCGTGGGCTGGGCGCCCGCGTAGGCGCTCGCGATGCCCATCGCCTGCTGCGCGGCCTGCGAGCTCGACACGCGGCCCGCGAGCACGAGGTTGCCGGCCGCGCTCGATACGCGAATGCCGGGCTCGTTCGGCAACAGTTGCGAGAGCGTGCGCTGCAAACCTTCCGCATCGACGCTGACGCTCACGTCGATGATCTGGCACGAGCCGCTGCGTCCCTGCACGATCATGTTGGTCGTGCCCACCGCCATGCCGACCACGTAAAGCGTGCGCGGCGAGACGAGCGTGGCCTCGGCCACCACCGGGTTGCCGAGCGTGCGATTGCGCGCCGGTTCGGCGAGCGGCACGAGAACCGATTTGCCAACGGGCACCGATACGTTCGACTCGTCGCGAATCTCGCCGGTGCAATTCGGCCCCGTGAGTTGCGCGGAAGCCACCGCCTTGCCGCTCGCCATCGCGCTCGGAATCGCCGCATTGCTGACGAGCATCGGCACGGCTCCGCGGCCGACCGGCAGAGGCGGGCTCTGCATGCCCCAGCCCGGCATCTGGCCGCCGGGCATGTTCTGCGCGGCGCAATCCTGCATGGCCGCGAGGCCGGTGCACAGCGCCGCGGCGAGCATCGTGCCGCCGAGCGCGCGACAGCGCAGGCCGCTGCCGGATAAGAAGCGTTGTTCTGTTTTCATGTTGCTGCCCCCGTCGCTCGAAGTGTGTGGATCGAGACGTTCCTGACTGCCTTTGTTATTCAGGTCGCGGCGCTTCGTCAGCCGGCGCGCCGCAGCCGCCCTAGAAACATTCGACACTGCCCGTCACGCCCGACAGCACGCCGATGCAGTTGCGCTTCGGCGCGGAACGCGCGACATAGTGCGTACGCACCGTCTGCACCGGCTCGGGCGCCGGCGCCGACGCCGGCATGTCGAGCAGCGAGAGCTTGGTCGCGCCTTCGGTGCTCGCGGTCTGCTTGTCGACCTGGTTGCGCAGCACCAGCGACAAAGTGCCGACGCTGCGCGCAAGGTCGAGCTTCTCGGCCTGCTCGGGCGTGACTTCGAGCGTCACCGCATTGACCACCTTCGGCGCGGTGTCGTCGCGGCTCACCTGCTGCGCGACCGCCAATACGAGGATCTTTTCGAGCACGATCTTCGAAATGCTTTGCTGCGCGTCGGCCTTGCCCGCTTCCTGCGTATTGACGATCACGTCGACGTAGTTGCCCGGCAGGGCGAAGCCCGCCACGCCGACCACGTCGTTCACGCGCACCGTGATCGCCCGATGCCCCGCGCCGATGACCGCCGACAGGCCGCCTTTCGTGCCCTGCGGCGCGAGCTTCGATTCGAGCACCGGCTCGCCGGGCGCGAGACTCGTCAACAGCACGCGCCCGTCGAGCGCCTTGCCGTCGGCGAACGCGCCGGGCGGCACGCTCGCACTGGGCCAGCTGACCATGCGGATCAGGTTCGGGTTGAGCGGCTGGCCGAGACTGATGTCGCCCGAGGCGACCGCCACCGGCGTCACCGCGCCCGAGGACGTCTGCAACAACCATCGCGACGCAAAACTCACGGCTGCGAGGCCCGCCAGCACGGCGATCGTCAGCATGACTAAAGCACGACTGTTTTTCATGGCAACACTCCTGCATGGTTCATGGAGACGCCTGGCTAGACCGCGGCCGCGAACAGCATCCCGAGGGTTCCCGCCGCAATGGCGACGCCGTATGGAATCGCACCGACCGAGATGGATTCCGCCGTATTCAGATTCGACTGCCGCAGCGACGCCAAAAACCCGCCACTCGTTAGCTGCCGCAGATTGACGAGCAGGCGCGCAAAGCGGCCTGTGTACAACGCGAACGCCAATGACCAGATGCCACCGATCAGAAACGTCGCGACCACGATGCGCCAGGTCAGCGCCGCGCCGACCCACGCACCGATCGTCAGCATCAGCTTGACGTCGCCGGCAGCCATGCCGCGCAGCAGATAGAACGGCAGCAGCAGCGCGAAACCGCAGGCGGCGCCGGCGAGCCATTCGAGCGGACCGGCGAGCGGGCCGTGAAGCCAGGTCTGCACGGCCAGCGCGGCGGCGAGGCCGAGCGCGATCACGCGGTTCGGAATCCGCCGCGCCGTGATGTCCGTGCTGGCGCTCACGATCACCAGCGCGATCACGCAAAGCGGCACGGGATGCGGCGGCAAGGGTGGCAGCGTCATGATGGCCTCGCTATCGTTAGTCAGTGAGTCAACCCGTGCCGCCGATGCGGCAGGATTGGAAATGAGGAGCCCAGGTCCGTGCTGGGCAATCGCACGGCGGCGACGGACGAATCGGAGCGTTCGTCCGTCGGCACCGGGCTTATACCGACGAAGCGAGACTGCTGAAAATCGTTTTCAGGTTCGTACCGAGCGTCGTGACGCCGCCGATGATCCCGAGTGCGATCAGGCCGGCAATCAGGCCATATTCGATGGCCGTCACGCCGTCTTCGTCACGAACAAAACGGACTGCTTGAGCGATAACGTTCTTCATGATTGACTCCCTTTGGATGTCTAATTAAAAGCCCCTGGCCGGAATTGGCGCGAGGGAAAGCACTACGGGCACTGCGGAAAAAACGAACGGCAGGCTAGCTTCGCCGCCCATGCCTCGTCATTTGCGCGCTGGCACGCACAAGCGAGACACCGGGCAAGACGAACCGGGAAGAACGGGAGAATTGGAGCGCGCTGCGCGCGCCGCCGGTGCGCAGGCGCAGCCAGCGGACAAACCGATGCGCCGTGGCCGCGAGCCGCCGGTGCAGCATCGGCGCATGGCCCGTGCTGCCGTGATGGCGCTCGCTCAGTCGCGTGAGCTGGTTGTTCATACTTCCCCCGTACTGTGTATTTTTCGGTGTCGGCTCGAGGCCCGCACTCGTGCCACACCTATCGCAAGGACGGGGCCAGCTACGCACGAATGCAGCAAACATGCGGGTCCGCGCCGGATGCCGTCGCGTACGCCACCGAAATCGCGTCCTGAATGTGCTGATTCCGCAACATTTCTCGCACCGCGCCGGACACTTCGCTTTCCGCGTAGAGGCCCGTCAATTGGGGCTCGGGATTTTTTTCCTGGGACTTTCCCTGGTTCGGTAAAAACGAAATTGACCGCGAAAACGGCCCTCGCCAAAGGGAGCGTCTGTCCGAAGCGTCTCATCGACGAGACGCGTTGGTGGGCTAGCGCACATTAAGGCGGCCGATTCGGCCACTTTTTGCCGACATTGGCAGCGCACGGCGCCCACGCTCGAAAACGCGAGCTTGAAAGTAGGACCGATTTCCGCCAACAATAAGTTGACCGGTTCAGTGCAAAACGACACGTTCTTCATTCGATGTCGCACGCTGACGATTAGGAATCTGAATCAACAAACAGAAAGACCGGAAGGTCCCCGCGGCCTTATCCGGATCACACGGGGATCGGGGATCATGTACGTTTCTCAGCAATTGCGCATGCGCGGCGCCGAAGACCAGGTGCGTCATTGGCTCACGCCCGAGCGCATCGTCTTTTACAGCGGCGCGATGGTCGCGGGGTATGTCGTCCTCATGTCGTTGTGGTTCTTCTGGAGCCACGGCTTCACCGATCATGAGTTCGCCCACCCGGGTTTCGATTTTTCGATTTTCTGGTCTGCTTCATACGGACTGCTGCACGGCTCGGCGGCGCAGGTCTACGACCATGCTTCGTTCGACCGCATCCAGCAGACGCTTTTTCCCGACATCGGTCGCGGCAGCCTGATGCCGTGGCTCTATCCGCCGACGTTCCTCGTACTGATCTCGCCGCTCGCGTTGCTGCCGACGCTCGTCATGTACTTCGTGTTCGTCGGCCTCGGCGTGACGTTGTTTACGGCCGGCACGCTGCGCGTCTCCGGACTCGCCGACAGCTTCAGAGGCTCGCGCTTCGCATGGTTCGTCGTCGCGGCGCTGCCAGGCGTGTTCGTGCCGGCCTCGTTCGGCCAGAACTCGCTGCTCACCGCGAGCTTCGCCGCGTTCGCGCTTTACCTGATGCGCCGTCATCCGCTGCGCGCGGGGCTCTGCATCGGCCTGCTGGCGATCAAGCCGCAAATGGCGGTGCTGTTTCCGCTCGTGCTGATCGCCGCGCGCGCATGGCGCACGCTGGCTGCCGCCGCGTTCAGCGCGGCGCTGTTCGGCGCGCTGAGCGTGCTCGTTTGCGGCACGCAGTCGGTACGGCTCTTTCTCGTCAACACGGCACTCGCGCGCGAGACGCTGCTCGAACAATGCAGAGGCTATTGGCTTGCGTCGCCGACCACGTTCGCGGTACTGCGCGAAAGCGGCGTACCGGTTGCCGCGGCCTATGCGGCGGAAGCCGGTGTTGCACTGATCGCCGCGGCCGCCGCGTGGCGGGTATGGAGAAACACGCACGACATCCGCCTGCGCGCGGCCAGCTTCACGGTCGCCACGCTGATCGCGAATCCGTACGTGTGGCACTACGAACTGGCGTGGCTCGGTATCGCGATCGTCTGCCTGAGCGCGCTCGGTCTCGACCGAGGATGGCTGCGCGGCGAGCAAAGCGTAATCGCGCTCGCCTGGCTGCTGCCGGCCTATGAATTCTTCAACCGCACGGCCGGGATGCCGCAGTTCGGACCGATCGTTCTGCTGCTGATGCTGTTGATGATCGTGCGTCGCGTGCGCATCGAGGGGGACCGCGGCGATGACAACGCCGCCCTCGCCTACGCACCCGCGCTCAAAACAATTCGCTAAACGGGGAAACGCCATGTCAACCCACGCCAACAAACCACTGATCTCGCTCGTTGTGCCGTTCTACAACGAGCAGGCCGCCGTCGAGCGCTTCTTCGCCGCGGTCGTGCCGGTGCTCGAATCGATCGAGGGCACGCGCTTCGAGATCGTCTGCATCAACGACGGCAGCAGCGACGCCACGCTCGATCATCTGATCGCGGCAAACAGCCGCGACCGGCGCATTCGCGTGATCGACCTTACGCGCAACTTCGGCAAGGAAGCAGCGCTGACCGCTGGCATCGACGAAGCGTTCGGCGACGCGGTGATTCCGATCGACGCCGATCTGCAGGACCCGCCGAGCCTGATTCCGGTGATGGTCGAGCACTGGCGCGCGGGCGCCGAAGTGGTAGCCGCGAAGCGCACCAACCGCCTGTGCGATACGTTCGCGAAACGCACGGCGGCCGCGCTCTACTATCGCGTGCACAACGCGCTCTCGGAAGTGAAGCTGCCCGAGAACGTCGGCGATTTCCGCCTGATCGACCGCCAGGTCGTCAACGCGCTGCGCAACCTTCCCGAGCGGCGCCGCTTCATGAAGGGCCTGTTCGCGTGGGTCGGCTATCGGACCGTCATCGTCGAATACGAACGCGAACCGCGCAGCGCCGGACATTCGAAGTTCTCCGGCTGGCGGCTGTGGAATTTCGCGCTCGAAGGCATCACGAGTTTCAGTACCGTGCCGCTGCGCAGCTGGACTTATATCGGCCTGTCGATCGCGACGCTCGCGTTCCTCTACGGCGGCTACATCATTGGCCACACGCTGTGGTCGGGCAACCCGGTGCCGGGCTATGCCTCGACGATCTCGCTGATGCTGTTCATGGGCGGCATCGAGCTGATCGGCATCGGCGTGATCGGCGAATATATCGGCCGCATTTACTACGAGTCGAAAGAGCGGCCCGTGTATCTCGTGCGGCGCCGCTATCAGGCGAAGAGCAAAGTCACCGTGCTGCCGACCGTGCGCCATGAAGCGCGCGCGCCGCACCTCGCGCGCGTCGAGCTCATGCGCAGGCGGACCGCGCCGCGCGTGCGCGTCGCCGGTCATTGAACGAGGAGAACATCATGTCCCCGGACGCCTACCTCGAAATGGCCGAGACCGAAGCCGAGCACTGGTGGTTTCGCGCGCGGCGCGACGTGCTGCGAACGATGCTCGAACGGCTCGCGTTGCCACGCGGCGCGCGCGTGCTCGAAGTCGGCTCCGGCACCGGCGGCAACCTCGAAATGCTGGCCGGCTTCGGCACCGTGAGCGGCCTCGAAATGGACCCGACCGCGCGCGCGTTGAGCGCCCGCAAAACCGGCGGCCACTTCGACATTCGCGCGGGCCGCTGTCCCGACGACGTGCCGTTCGGCCGCGAGCGCTTCGAGCTAATCTGCTTTTTCGATTGCCTCGAACACATTGCCGATGACGTCGGCGCGCTCGCAGGCATAGAGCGCCTGTTGACACCGGGCGGCCGCATCGTCGTGACTGTGCCCGCGGGTCCGGGGCTATGGAGCGCGCACGACGTATATCTGCATCATCACCGCCGCTATAGCCGCGACTCGCTGATGCGTTGCGCGGCCGACGCCGGCTATGAAATCGAGCGCATCACCTACTTCAACACGCTGCTCTATCCGCTCGCGGTGGCCGCGCGCTGGGCCGACCGGCTGCTGCGCCGCAAGCGCTCGACCGGCGACGCGATTCCGCCGCGAGTGCTCAACGATGTGCTCTATCGGATCTTCAGCGCCGAGCGGCATTGGCTCGCACATGGGCCGTTGCCTTATGGGGTGTCGTTGCTTGCGGTTTTGCGTAGGCGGGGGGATGTGGTGAGGGGATAGGTTCGAATGCGTGAAGCCGCTGTGCTTCGATCTGAGGCAAGCCACGCAAATCGACACTGACCCAGTACGTTATGCTCGCCAAGTCGTGTAGACACCGCGACTCTGGATTGGCGTCCGGAAAAGGAATAGGCGGGCAACCGCCGACTGGCGGTTTTTTTACGCCCGCATCAAGCGCTCCAATGGCCGGGCCTTGGTGGGGGAGCGCTTGCGCTCGCCGTTTCCTATTCACCGGTACGCCAACCTTGCCATGTGCCCGGCCACCCCGATTGGCGTCGGGGAGCCGGGTATCCAACCCGAATAGGAGGTGCATCTTGCGCCAGTTCCCCACTTGCCCCGAGCAAACCCGATCCCTGTTATCGGTTACCGACACTACCATCCGGTACGAACGCGAAGCACTCGAACAGCGACGTGCCGAACTCGTTTGCGCACTCGCCGCCGCCGAACAATCCATCAAGACTTTTCTGCCGGGTTCGCTCGAACATGGCAAGGCGCATGCACGCGTGGCCCGGCTGCAAAACGAATTGAGGCTCATCAAGGGTAAATCTGGAGTCGTCAAGAAACATCACGATCTTGGCGATCTTCTTATCGCAGTATGCCGCGAGCGGGCAACGCCTTCTGAATGGAAGTGCATCGTCGCAGAGGCCAGGCGGCGGCACGGGGTTCATGAACCAGTCTACCGACAGACCGAAACGACCCAAAGTAATTCAGAATAAATTTCTACAGAGGTGCGCCGAATACCTGATTTTCCGGCGCGCCCATCTTTTCAGTCTCTCTCCCCTTCGATCTTGCAAGCTATCAAGCCGAGCGAAAAAAACGCTCGGTTCTCCAAGCATTTTCAGAATTCTCCGATTGTGTGACGGCATACGGCTCAGGCAGCGTTCTATAGGCCGTTACGTCGCTGTTTGAGCAACGACTTTCTTGCAACAGGGAGACCGATAAATGAAGGATGAGCAGGGCCGCGAAATGGCGCGGCTGGGAGATACAACCGATCACGGCGGCAAGGTAATCGAGGCCGCCGACAATCTCACGCACATGGGGATTCACGTCGCGCTCGACGGACACCTCACCGAATGCCCGAAATGCGGTGGCACGTATCCGATCATCGCCGAAGGAAAACACACGCATCAAGGAACGCGCGTAGCGTTCATCGGCGACAGGACCGCATGCGGCGCTACACTGGTTCGCTCGTAAGGGGAGTGGTGTGAAAGACGAAGGCACCGTCACTCCATATCAGGCCCCCGAACGTACGCTTTCGATAAGCGGTCCAGCGCTTGGACTATGGACGCCGCCGCGCGTCAATCCGACGCTCGATGAGTCCGCGAAGCCGATCCTGATTCCTATCCGCCTGCATGGCCGAGAAGCGGTCGGCGAGCTTTACAGCTATACCGTCTGCATGCGGACGGACGTGGATATTTCCCCATCCTCGAATATCGTCACGCTCGACCTGGATAGCATCGTGGGAACCCCGGTCACGCTATCTATCGATATTCCGGGAAAGGGCACCTTCGTGCCGGGAATGCCGGGCGATACGGGGCTAAGCAACCTCGGCTTCCATATGCGCGAGCTTTCCGGGCAGGTCAGCGAAGCGCGATTCATCGGGCGCGACGGTCGCTCGATGATCTATGAGTTCGTCGTGCAGCCCGCACTGGCCGAAGCCGCCAGCGGCAGCAACTACCGGATTTTCCAGAATCAGACGGTCGTCGAGGTCATCGGGACAATTCTCGCGCCATATCCCATTGTGATCGACTGGCGCATCGACGGGCCGCTCTATGGAGAGCAGTGCTATCCCAGGCGAGACCTGCAACGGCAGCACTGGGAAAGCGACATGACCTGTGTGCGGCGTCTGTGCGAACACTACGGGCTGTTCTACTGGTTCGAGCATGGGAACGGCGTGCACCGGATGGTGATCGCGGATACGCCGTCTGCGTTTCACCCGCACGGTGAGGCATACGAAACGGTCCGCTTCTCGACGGGCAACCGCATCGACGAAGAACACATCGATCGTCTGGACATCGTGAGCCGTCAGACCGAGGGCAAGGTAACCGTCGTCGATCACGACTATACGAGGCCGCGTCTCGCACGCGCGATCATCCCCCTGCGTGGGGAAGCGCGCGACCCGCGTGAGACGGCGCGGGCCGATCAGGAGGTCTACGCTTACGCCAATGTGAGTCAGCCGCTCGCCGGTGCCGAGGGGCTCAATGCGAAACGCAACGGGACAGACGAGGAAGCGCGCTTCGTTGCACTCGTTCGCATGCAGGGGCTACGCTGCCGCGGACTACGCGCGAATGGACACGGCAATATGCGCGGCCTGACAGTCGGGCGCACATTCCATCTGACCGGCCATCCGTACCTGAAAGCGAACCAGCAATACGTGGTTCTATCCGCAACCCTGACGATCGAGGAAAACGATCAGGCGAGCGGCACGGACCAGATATTCCGCTGCGAGACAGATTTCGAAATCCATCCGGTCCGCGAATATTTCCGCATGCCGCACGAGACGCCTGGGCCGGTTCAGGCGGGTTTCGAGTATGCCGTCGTGACCGGCCCCGCAGGCCACGAAATCTGGACCGACGCCTATGGCCGCGTGAAATGCCAACTTGTCCCCGACCGGGAGGGCCAGTTCGACCAGGACGCCTTTATCTGGGTGCTTCCCATGCAGCCCTGGCAAAACGGTCGGATGGGTTCCGCTTTTGTGCCACGCGTGGGCAGCCAGGTTTTGATCGGCTATGTCAACGGCAATCCCGACATGCCGTTCATCGTCGCGAGCAGCGTCAACAGGTTCAACACGCCCGCCTGGAAGTTGCCCTTCAACCAGTGGGTATCGGGTTTGCGCAGCCGTATGCAAGGCGGTTCAGGCGCGAATCATCTTGCGCTCGTCGATACGGAAAACGAACTACAGGCACAACTCTCCAGCGATCACGGCACGAGCCAGTTAAGCCTCGGCTTCCTGCGCCGCATCTTCGGTAACGAAGGGCTGAAAGAGGCGCGCGGCGAAGGGTTCGAACTGCGGACAGACTTCTGGGGCGCGCTGCGAGCAGCGCGAGGCCTGCTGATCTCGACACATGAACGTGAAAGCGCAGCGGGCAAGGTCAAGGACATGGACGAGACGACCGACCGCCTCACGCAGGCGCGTGATTTGCACGAAGGGTTGGCGGGACTCGCACAACGGCACGGCGCACAAAAGCTCGATGCGGACCAGCGCGACGTCGCACGCTCCATCGAGCAGCAGACCGACGACATTCGCGGCGCGATCGGGGGGGCACCCCATGGTTTCCCCGAGTTTGCCAGGCCACACCTGATGCTCGCCAGTCCCGCGGGAATCGAGACGTCGACGGGAGGGAGCACTCATATCCAGAGCGACGAAGACATGGCCATTACGACTGGCCGCAGCGTCGGCATTGCCGCAGCCAGGTCGTTTCATGTTGCGGCGCTCGAAAAGATTTCGCTGTTCGTCCGCAAGGCGGGCATGCTACTTGTCGCCGCGTCGGGAAAAATCGGTATCGAAGCGCAAAGCGACGGCATCGACATAACGGCGAAGGATGATGTCCATATTGTGAGCAAAGACGGCTGGATCAATCTCATCGCAATGAAGGGGGTACGCATCAAAGGCGCAGACTCGACGCTCGAAATCAGTCTTGCCCGCTTGCTTGGCACGACGAGCGGCCTCTTCTGTATTCATGCCGCCGATCACAAAACCGATAAACCGCAGTCCAGCCCCTCTATTTTTCGGCAGAAGACGTACATCGATCAGGCATCCTTGCTACATCGCTATCACGATGGCAAGCCGGTTGAAAGTGCGAAGTTCGATATTGCTTATGACGATGGCAGACGCTACAGCGGCGTACTCGATAGCTCAGGCCATACCGATCTAAGCGGCGCTCCTGTCGGTTCCGGACGGATCAGGATCGGGCCTGATTCGCGGGTATTGCAGGTCAAGGCCAACGATCCAAGTCTTCATTACAAACCACACTGGAGCGAAAACAATTTCAGTGCGTCCGCAAACAAACAGAACAACGGTGGCGTATGAGTGACATCACAGTCAGCAATCCCGCGGAAAACCGCATCGGAGCAATCGAGACCGGCAAACGGATATGGGCCCATGCCGTCGCCGCGGCCGATTGGGTTGGCGGTGCGCTCAAGGGAGAATTCGGCCAGCAACAAACCATCGGCCAGATCATTTTCGATGCGACGCTCAGCATGTTTCCGCTACTGGGAGAAGGAACCGCGGCGCGCGATTCCATCGCGATCATCCTGCGTATGTCCGATAGCCGCCAATCGCTGGAAGACAAATGGGAATGGATCAGGCTGACTCTCTGCATGATTGCCGTCGTGCCGATCCTGGGCGGCGTGCTGAAGGGTGTCGGAAAGCTGTTGGTGCGCACCGCCGACAAATCCGAAGACCTTGCGAAGCTGGCCGAAGAAATCGTGCTGTTCGTGAACCGCATGTGCTACGGCAATGCCTATGCATGGCTCCGCACGCTAAATTTCATGCAGTATCAGGGGAAGATTCTCGACGGGCTAGCAGAAGCGTTGAATCGCTTTTCGCGAGGCAGCCAGTACATCGTGCACAACATGGGGGACGTACTGCCGCCGCATGTCGTGGCGTATCTGTCGGGATTGCCTGAGAAATTCCAGCCGATTCGCAGCGCGGCGGGACGGAGGGTTCCGCAGGCGCTGCGGGATCTAAACGAGGCGCTCGTTCGCGTGCGCGCGCATCTGGTTGAAGGCACCTTCGCGGATATTTCGGTCGGTTCAGGCAAGATCACGACGCACGAGGCCGAGGGGCAACTTTCGACGCTGGCTCGCGATGCGGGAAGAGCGGTGCATCCGGCGGCCGGGCTGGGGGATTATCGTCATGTTGACGGGTGGCCGGATTTGACTGGTGATGAACATATCCGTATTGATAAAACAACCAACGGTATTACGTACGAAGTCATTGCATCGTTTAGCAAGCTGAAACCCATCGAGGCGATCACGCTGAAGCCGGGCCAATACGCTCTAGCACGCGTACTCGACAATACGAAGCGCACAACGAAATCGGGCTACAAGCTGAAGGGAGAAGTCACGTCAAAAACCAAACGATCAAAAAACTGGTTACCCCGAATGGCGAGAAACGGCCATGAATGGCGTGAAAAATGGGCTGTCAAGATGGACTGGAACCACAACGGTGCTTATATCACGCTGGACCACATTCCGACCCTTGAAGAACTGAGGAGGGCTGGCATCCCGAACATACCGGATGACTGGACAGGCCTGCGCATATGGCGCGGTGAGGTATCAAGCCAGTTCGATGAAGACCTGGGGCGATGGCTGGAGGGCGGCGAGACGCAGTTCATCATCGACTTCGATGATCCCTATAACAAGGTGCTGGAAGAGTATGTGATGCGTTTGACTGAAAAACCGACAAATTGGACCGATGTGAATTTCGCGCCGGTTGACAGGGCAGCAGTTCGTCCGCTCGACAAGGATCAGATTCTGCCGAAGACCGTCCCGCACGGCTACACAAATCGGGCACCAGCAGTTGCGGGCCACGCCCTGCCCTATATCGACACCGCACAATCGCAATACTGAGGAATCGGACATGTCCACCTTTATGTATGCCGCAGGAAAGAATGACGAAGACGCGCGCGACCGCGCGTTCTACCTGCTGAAGAAATATACGAGCGCCACGCTATTGCGACGCGCGATTAATCTTTACCGCGAATTCCTGCGCGACTTCGAACGCGAAATCAAGCGACCGGAAGTCGAAATCGACTATAGCAATGATCTGGTCCGGTTCCTGAAATTCCTCCAACCCATGGAATACGCGGAGCGGCTGTTGATCAATCCCGCGCGTCGCGCGGAAGCATTCAATATGCTGCGAGATGCACTTGATTTTCACTCGTATATTTGGGGACGCAAGTATGAAGAGCTTGGAGCCGATGATTCCAGCGATCTTTTCTATAAAATCGGATATCGAAAGCCGGCGGAACAATCGTTCGGTGTCTTCGGAAAAGCCAACTCCGCCGCGGATCTCATATCAATGCTATGCGCTACGCTCAATAAGAATGGGAGAATTTTCTTTAGTCACCCACTCTCAAAAGCACGTTCAGCGATGTGCTGGACGTACGAGAGCATCTTCTTCGATAAATTGCCCGTCAATGGTATTCCACCTATTCATTTCCCAGCACGACTGACGAAGTGCCCTCCACCTAACAAAGACAACAAAAACGAAATCTGGAGCGGTAGCCAGATATCCGTAACCGGCATCTGGGAACCGTGGGCGATCGATCCGAAGATCGGTGTCCGTTGCCCAAACTACTGTCTCGCTGGCGACACTGCGAGCCAGTACCAGGTCGAAGGCACTGACACACTTGAGGATGTGCGCTGGCGCCTGATCTGGAAAGATACCCGCTACGAAAACGGCCGGACCCCGTCCGAGGAAGCTGACTACTTTTCACCTGACCTCTCCGCCAACGTGAATACTCCGATCATGCGATCAGCCCTGCCTGGGCAGGCCTGCCCCGAAAGCGGTGAATGGTTCGCACCGCACCTATGCAGTAAAACCATAACGATGGTCGCGGGCGAGATCATGCCCGGCCCCGAGTTCGGCGGGACCGGTTCGGTCATCTGGTATCTCACACGCCGCCCGCAAACGCCCAATTCGAACTGACAACTCCGCACTTCGACGACTGACGATAGGACGACGCCCGCCTCACTTCCGCGAAAGTTGCTTTGCAGGCAAAAAAATAAAAATCCCATCACTTCAATGAAAGACGGGATTTTTATTTGACAACTTGGCCCGCATAGCCCAAAGGCAAAGCACGCTACAGGCCGTTAGTTGCATTAAAACAAAACACAGACACCGCTTCACATACCATCAAATGAGAATGATTTGCATTAACAAGAAATTTGCCCCATGATTCAACCCATGGCCATGCCACCGACAACCCACCGAATAAAACCCGACGCGCTTGCCGCGTCGGCGCCGAACCGTCGCCTGCGCGTTACGCCGGCCTGCGACGCGGCATCGTCCAACCCGGCCGGCGCGACTTTCTGGACTGCGTCCATTCAGGAGCATCGATGAACTTCCGCTCTCAATACAGCAGCCGCCCCGAACTGGTCGACGATCATCCGAACGAGACCGCCTGCGCGCCCGATCACACCGTGCTTAGCGCCGTGCGCACATGGCTGCGGCCGACCTGCGAGTCCGTGCGCGGCAGCCGGCATTGGCACGACATCCTCAGCGACGCCGGCTTGCGCAAGGAAGGCATCGAGCATTTCGATCTGCTGATGCGCTCGCTGATGCGCGCCTCCTATCGTCCACTCGACATGCGTTGCCGCTGCGCGACCGAACTCGGCAAGGACGAGGCCGTGATCCTGCAAGCCATCGCGCTGCTGCAAAAGACCCATAGCGGCGCCGCGTTGCGCATGCTGAACGAGTGGCTGCCCGCGCCTTCGGCCAGCGGCGTACTGAAGCTGCTGCGCTGGTTCGCGATCGACCTGCTCGACGCCGGCGTCGAGCTCGACGTGCAGGCGCGCCGCGTCACCTATATGCATTGAGGACGCGATCGATGCTCATGTCACCGGAAGCGGACCTTGCGGTTGCCGCGCGTCCGTCCATCGCACCCGCCTTCGCACCCTGTCCGCTGAGCCGCCACTTTCCGCGCCATGCCGTCATCCCGTCGGCGGGCGAACTGCTGCTGTGGCGCTTTCGTTGCGAATGGTTGCCGGTGTCCGTGCAGGAAGGCGACTCGTGGCTGTCGAAGTCGGAACGCGAGCGCGCGCGGATGCATCCGAACGCGGCGCTGCGCAAGCGCTTCATCAGCGCGCGCGTGGTGGCGCGCTGGATCGTCGCGCATCTGTTCGAGTGCAAGCCGCGCGACGTCGAATTGCATGACGACGGCGACGACAAGCTGCGCGCGCATCATCCACGCGACGGGCGCGGCATCGTCGTCGATATCGTGTATGGCGGTATCTGGATCGTGATCGGCCTCGCGAAGACGGCGCTCGGCCTGAGCGTCGTGGTGCCCGCGCCTCGCCCGGCGCTCGACGCCTCGCCCGCAGGACTGCACCGGCTCGCACGCTACGCCAGCCTGCGCAGCGCACTGCGCGATACGTCGATCGTTGTCGAGCCGAATCTGCTTTCCGGCGAGACGGCGAGCGTCGCACTCGATCTCGCGCATCACGGCGAGTGGCACGTACACGATCTGCCGATGGGCGGCCAGGTGCGCGCGGCGGTCGCGGTCGCGCAACCGGTGACGAAAGCGTGGCTGATCGGCTGGCCGAAGGGAACGACGCAACCCGCCGCCTAACGCACGCTTTGCGTTAGCTTTCGAGCGCCCCCCCGCGCGCGCGGCGCATCGCTTCGAGCAACGTCGCTTCATCGCCGATATGATTCGCGAGCAGCAGAATCAGTTGCGCATTGGCCGACTGGCTCTGCGCATCGTCGAGCCCGCGATGCATGTCGATCAGCGCTTCGTAGAAGTCATCGGGGCGCGCGAGATTCGGTTGCGTATTCAGTGCCATGTCTGTCTCCCGACTCTCTCTTTAGTGTTTCTTCAGTGCGCTGCCGGTATGGCATTCGCGCTTGCACGTACGTCGGCGCTCGCCTGCATGCTCCCGGCCGCGCCTTCGACGCACAGCGCACGCCTGAGCGCATGCTCGACCGCCTCGGCGTCGAGTTGCCGCCAACGCGCGCAGACGTGCTGATCCGGCCGGATCAGATAGAACGTGCCGGGCTTCGCGTCATAGCGCGTGCCGGCCAGTCCCTCGATATCGTGCACCACGCGGATATTCGCCGGCAGGTGGGTCAGCGTGAAAGCATCATCGCTCACTTCGCCCAGCATCACGATGACGAGCTTCAGCGGAATCGGCGCCGCGCGCAGTACGTTCAACGCGGTCCGCGTCGCCTGATCGACGCCATGCTGGTCGCAGAACAACATACCCGTGAATGGCTCGCCGAGTTGCCGCAGCAACCAGGCCGGCTCGCCATCCATCCGCAGCGGCGCGTCGACGCACGCGGCGCCCGGCACCAGCGCGCCCTCGAAACGGTCCTTGTCCGGCGTATTGAGCGGCGAATCGCGCAACACGGCCGGCACCGACAAACGCCCGCTATTCGCCAACTGACGCGCGAACGGATAGTGCCGCGACAGCTTCAGCACGGCATCGCGAAACACGCGGCTCACCGCGCTCTTCGGCGTGATGAAATCGGTCGAACGCGTCGAGTGGCGAATGTTTTCGTCGGCGGCGAATTCGCGTTCGCTCGCATACGTGTCGAGCAATGCATCGGGCGCCTTGCCGCCGAGCACCATTGCGAGTTTCCATGCGAGGTTCTCGGCGTCCTGCACGCCGCTATTCGCGCCGCGCGCGCCGAACGGCGACACGCCATGCGCGGAGTCGCCCGCGAACAGCACGTTGCCGTGCCGGAAGCGCTCCATGCGCGTACACGAAAACGTATAGACGCTGACCCACTCGAGTTCGAACTTCGCATCGGCGCCGAGCAATGCGCGCACGCGCGGCATCACGCGTTCGGGTGTTTTTTCGAGCGCGGGATCGGCGTCCCAGCCAAGCTGAAAATCGATGCGCCATACGTTGTCCGGCTGCCGATGCAACAGCACCGACTGATTCGGATGAAACGGCGGATCAAACCAGAACCAGCGCTCGATCGGAAACTCCGCTTCCATTTTCACGTCGGCGATCAGGAAGCGGTCGCGGAACGTAACGCCCTTGCTGTCGAGCCCCATCATGTTGCGCAGCGGACTGCGCGAACCGTCGGCGGCGACCACGTAGCGGCCGCGCAGCGCATAGATGCCGTCCGGCGTTTCGACGCTCAGCGTGACGCTCGCGTCGCACGCGCCCGGCGTGCCGTTCTGCTGCACGCCGACCACCTTGCTCTTCCAGCGAATCTCGAGATTCGCGAGTTCCCGCGCACGTTCGAGCAGAAAGCCTTCGACGTAGTATTGCTGCAGATTGATGAACGCGGGCCGGTGATGCCCCGCTTCCGGTTGCAGGTTGAATGTGTAGACGAGTTCGCTCTTCAGGAACACCTTGCCGACGTTCCAGCTGATGCCCTTGTCGATCATCCGTTGCCCGCAGCCGAGGCGGTCGAAAATATCGAGCGAGCGTTTCGAGAAACAGATCGCCCGCGATCCTCTGGATAGCGAACAATCGTCGTCGACGAGCACCACCGGCACGCCCTGCTGCGCGAGATCGATCGCGGTGGCCAGGCCCACCGGTCCCGCGCCGACCACGATCACCGGATAGGCCGCCGGCTCCTCTGCACCTGGCATGCGCTGCTCGCGGCACGGCCGGTATTCGAACGACAGCGCCTGATAATCGATGCTCATCTCGTGTCTCCGTCCCGCCGCGCTCTATGGCGCGGCTTCGCGTGTACTTCCGCGCCGGTCTGCTTCCGCGCCAGGCTCTCTGCTTCGGTGTTTCTGCTTCTGCGCTCCTGCGCTATCAGACTTGCAGCGCGGCCCACATCTCCTTGTCGCGCTGCGCGGTCCAGATGCGCGGATGCGCGATGCCGCTCGCTTCGTCGAACGCGCGCGACACGTCGAACGGCAGACAATGCTCGTAGATGAAGACGTGGCCGAACTTCGGGTCCATCGCCTCGCGCGTATGCGCCATCGCGGCCTTCAGGTCGAGCTTTCGCGCGACCGCTTCACGGCCCGTCTGCAATAGCGTCGTGACGAAATCCTTCGTGTAATCGAGGCCCTTGTCGACGTCGGCCGGCGTGGTCAGCGCGGGACCGCGGCCCGGCACGAGCTTGTCGGCCTGCAGCGCGCGCAACGCTTCGAGCGTGGCCGGCCACTGTTCGAGCTGCGCGTCGCCGCAATAGCAAGCCGCTTCGTATTCGACGAGATCGCCGGAAAACAGCACCTTCTGCGACGGCAGCCACACGATCGTGTCGCCCTTCGTATGACCGGCGCCCAGATGCGCGATGCGCACTTCGAGCTTGCCGAGAAACAGCGTGATTTCCCGCTCGAACACGAGCGTCGGCCACGTGAGTCCCGGCACCGTTTCGACGCCGGCAAAGAGGCGCGGAAAGCGCTCGATCTCCGACTTCATGTCCGCTTCGCCGCGCTCGACGATCATCTCGTACGTGCCGCGGCTCGCGATGATCTGCTGCGCGCCCTCGGCGAAATACGCGGACGCGCCGAGCACGCGCACCGCATGGTAATGCGACAGCACGACGTATTTGATCGGCTTGTCGGTGACGCTGCGAATCCTTGCGATCAGGCCCTGCGCCATGGCGGGCGTCGCGGTGGTGTCGACGATCAGCACGCCGTCGTCGCCGATGACGACGCCCGAGTTCGGATCGCCCTCGGCGGTGTACGCATAGGCGTTCTCGGACAGTTGGGTCCACGTGACTTTCTTCGCTTCGAGATCGGCCTGCGATGCAAATGCCTTTGCCATGCTTGTCTCCGTCGGGGATGGGGGCGAGGCGAGACGGCGTGGCGCATCGGCAGGAAGACCGAAGGGCCAGCGGGATTGGAAGCTTGTCTCGCCCCGCTTTGTGTTCGGTCATTGCGCCGGTGTGTCGGGGTGAATGCATGGTATGGCCGCCACGTTTTATTTGTCAATAGCGAAAAGTATCGCTATACGCAAACCAACGGCGACGCGCAGAATCCATGTGCAAGCAAACAGCATTCGCAAATTACCAGCACTGCAGAGGTTGATGAAATGACCCAACGCCTTCGTGCCACCGTGATTTTTTATAACGAGGAAACGCAACAGCTCCAGCTGTGTACCGTGTACCGGGACGAAATCCAGGGAGCCATCGATCGGCAGATCGCGCGCGGATCGGCAATGAATGTGCCGCTTGGCTCCGACGACCCGACTGCTCCGCTGACCGACGAAACCTTACGGCAGATTGGCGGCATGGCCGTCCTCAACCAGGCTTCGGTACATCCCGAGTTGCGCGGCCGCTTGCAGGTCTCGCTCGAACACCCGGTCGACTGGGCTCCTGGAAAGCCGCCTATCGGGTAGCTCTTGCCCGGCGCGGTCTTGGGAGAAGGCAATCCTTCGATTAACATGAAGCGCTTTTTACGGACGAACGCGAATGTGAGCAAAGCGACGAAATCGGCGGCAAGCGCGAACGGTACAGCGATTACAGGCCGCGCGAGGAGCAAAGGCTCACGCCTGAGCAGCGACAGCACTGACAGCGCCGACAACGCGGCGCCGGAAACCGCCAAACCGCAGCGCGGCATTCAAAGTGTCGAAGTGAGCGGCCGCGTGCTGCTCGCGCTCGCCAGCGCGCGCGTTCCGCTTGCGCTGTCCGATCTCGCGAGTGCCGCGCAGATCGCGCCAGGCCAGGCACATGCCTACCTCGTGAGCCTGAGCCGCCTGGGACTCATCAAGCGCGACGAACTGTCGGGCCGTTACGAGCCTGGACCGCTCGCGCTGCGGCTCGGTCTGCTGCGGCTCGAAAACCAGCCCGCGTTCCGCGCCGCCGTGCCGCGCGTCGCGGCGCTCGCCGAGGCAATCGGCTTTAGCGTCGCGATCTGCATTGCCGCGCCGCAGGGGCCGACCATCGTCCGCTACGAGCATGCGGGGTTCCCGCTGCACGTCAATCTGCATATCGGCACCGTGATGTCGTTGCCGGCGACCTCGACGGGACGCGTGTTTTGCGCGTATCTGCCGCGCGAGACGCTCGACGCGATGTGGGCGAATCAGTCCGGCACAGCCGAGCGCGCGATGACGACACCCGCCGGACGCGCCGCGTTCGAGACGACGCTCGAACGCATTCGCGCGCGCGGGCTCGAGAGCAGTGTCGACGCGCCGAGTCCCGGCATCAGCAGTCTGAGTGCGCCGGTGCTCGACGGCGAAGGCCGCCTTCTACTCGCGCTGACGGTAATCGGCTCGACCGGCGCGATCGACGTGGCTGCCGACGGCCCGCTTGCGCATGCGTTGCTCGCCACGGCGAGCGAGATCGGCGCCGAACTCGCGGTGTCTTCTTCCGCGCCTTCGACATCGACACTCGCCTCATCCCTATAGCCCGCTTTCCATCGTGACCGATTCCGCCCCGCTCTCTCCCGACGCCGCCGACGCCAAACCGCAGCGCGGCATTCAAGCGCTCGACAACACCGGCGACCTGCTGAACGCACTCGCCACCGCCGCGCGGCCGCTGAGTCTGCGCGATCTCGCTTTCGCGGCCGGCATGCCGCCCGCGAAAGCGTTTCCGCACCTCGTGAGTCTGCTGAAAATCGGCCTGCTGAGCCGCGATGCGGCGGGCTGTTTCGAAGCCGGACCGCTTGCGCTCGAACTGGGTTTGATCGGCTTGCAGCGCCTCTCGCCGACGCGCGAGGCCGAGCCCGAAGTCATCGATCTTGCGGCCTCGACCGGCATGAGCGTCGCGATGGCGGTGCTCGGACCGCTCGGGCCGACCGTCGTGCGCCTCGAAGAAGCGGCACGGCCATTGCATGTGAGCTTGCGGGTCGGCACGGTGATGTCGCTCGTCAATACCGCGATTGGCCGCGTGTTTGCTGCGTATGTCGCCGACGACGTGCGCGTGGGTCTGCTCGCCCAGGATCATCTGCGGCTCGCAGGCGCGAGCGCAACGGCTATCGCCACGCAAAAAAGCCGCTACGCGCAACGTCTCGCGCAGATTCGCTCGCATGGCATCGATACCGCATTGAGTCGTCCGGTGCCTGGCATCGACACGCTCGCCGCGCCCGTGCTCGATCACACGGGCAGCATCTGCGTCGTGCTTGCGGTAATGGGGACGAGCGGCAGCTTCGATTGCGAACCGTCGGGCCAGCCTGCGCGGATCTTGCGTGCCACCACACTGCGATTGTCGCGACGGTTCGGGTGGATGGCAGCGAACGATGCGGAAAGTGGGGGGACGTAGGCGCTTTTCCGCCAAGCGACACCTACCCCGCCCCCTCCGGCTCATGCGACCCGAGCCGCGCTTTCGCGTGGCGCATCTTTTCGAGCGTCTGCGGACCGGCCTTCAAGGCGACGCCGATCGCCAGCGCATCCATGATGCACAACTGCACGAGCCGCGACACGCCTGGCGTATTCGGATCGATCGGGCTCGGCACGCGCAGCAGCAGTGGAATATCGACGAGCCAGGCAAGCCGCGAACCGACGTTGGTCAGCGCGATCGTCGTCGCGCCGTGCTCCTTCGCGATCTGGATGCTCTCGTTCACCTCGACGCTGCGCCCCGAATGCGAGATCGCGAACGCCACGTCGCCGGGTTCCATCAGGCCCGCGTAAAGCCGCTGCAAATGACCGTCGGTAAACGACGCCGCGGCGATGTCGATACGCAGAAAGCGCAGCGCCGCGTCCTGTGCGACGAGCCCCGAGCCCGAACCCACGCCGAAGAAAAACACGCGCCGCGCGCTCGACAGCGCGGCAATCGCGCTTTCGACCACGGCCGGATCGAGCGCGCCGCGCGCGTGCGTGATGCCATCGATCGCCGCCTCGCCGACCTTGTCCATCAGGGTCTGCACGTCGTCGTCGCGCGCGACCGTAGCCGACGCGTACGGCAGTCCGCCCGCCACGCTCTGCGCGAGCTGCATCTTGAAGTCGCGCAGACCATGCGCGCCGATCGCGCGGCAAAAACGCGTGACGGAAGGCTCGGACACCTCGGCGCGTTGCGCGAGTTCGGTAATGCTCGCGCGCATCGCGAAGTCGACGTCGGCGAGCACCATCTCGGCGACCTTGCGCTCGGCGGGCCGCAGACTCGCAAGCGCGCCGCGGATATGGGGAATCAAGTTCGCTGCGGACACCCGGTGTTCCTTAGGGTCTGTTACAGAGGGACCCGCGTCGCTCGCGGCTGGTTCGGCTCGAATGAGCCCCGAGCGGCAACACGCGGTTCAGACCAGCCTGCGTCCACTCTCCGTATCGAACAGATGAATGCATTCGGCCGGCAAGCGCAGTGCGACTCGCTGGCCGGGCTCGATCCTCGAGCGCTCGCGCGTCGTCACGCACCATGTGACGACGCCGATTTTCCCATACAGATGTGTTTCGGCGCCGGTCGGCTCGATCACTTCGACATCGAGCTCGGCATCGGGCGTTTGCGTCGCGATTTCGATGTGCTCGGGCCGCACGCCGAGCGTGACCTTCGCGCCAACCACCGCCGAGGCCGGCGCGCCGTCGAGCGCGACCTCGCCGCCGTCCGCGAGTTTCAGCGCAAGACCCGCGCCTTGCGTGCGATTGACGATCACACCCTCGGCGAAATTCATCGACGGCGAACCGAGAAAGCTCGCGACGAACAGATTCGCGGGCCGGTCGTACAGTTCGAGCGGCCGGCCGAGCTGCTCGATGCGCCCCGCGTTCATCACGACGATGCGATCGGCCATCGTCATCGCCTCGATCTGATCGTGCGTGACGTAGATCACCGTATTCTTCAGCCGCTGATGCAGCGCCTTGATTTCGGTGCGCATCTGCACGCGCAGTTTCGCGTCGAGATTCGACAGCGGTTCGTCGAACAGGAACAGCGACGGCTCGCGCACCACCGCGCGGCCCATCGCCACGCGTTGCCGCTGGCCGCCCGACAGCGCGCGCGGCAAGCGGTCCAGATAGCCGCTGAGATTCAGCATCTTCGCGGCGGCATCGATGCGCGGTTTGAATCTCGCCGCGGATTCCTTACGAATCCGCGGACCGAATGCGATGTTGTCGTAGACCGACAGATGCGGATAGAGCGCGTAGCTCTGGAACACCATCGAGATATTGCGCTGCTGCGGCGCGAGCGTATTCGCACGCGTGCCGCCGATCATCAGATCGCCGCCGCTGATCTCTTCGAGCCCCGCCACCATCCGCATCAGCGTGCTCTTGCCGCAGCCCGACGGACCGACCAGCACGACGAACTCGCCGTCGTCGATGTCGAGATCGATGCCGTGCACGACCTGCGTGTCGCCATAGCGCTTGAAGATGCCGCTCAGTTGCACTGCTGCCATGCTGTCCTCATTGTCTTGCTGCGTGTTGTCTTGCCTGCGTCGTTACCCATGCGCTCAAGGCGCCGGCTCAAAACGATTCGAGCGTCAGTTCCTCGGCCATCAAACGGTTGCCCGCCATCAACCCGCCGTCCACCGGCAGCGCGACGCCGGTAATCACGCGCGCCATCGGCGAGGCGAGAAACAGCACCGCGTCGGCGATATCGTCGGGCGTCGCGAAGTCGCGCAACGGGTACCACTTTTTCAGATCCTCGAACACCTGCGGGTTTTTATCGACCCGCGCCTGCCACGCCTGCGTCTTCACCGTGCCCGGACACACGATGTTCGCGCGAATGCCGTAGCGGCCCAGTTCGATGGCGAGTGCTTTCGTATAACTGACGAGCCCGGCCTTCGCCGCGCTATACGCCGGATGACCGAGCGCCGCGAGTCCGTTCACCGAGCCGATCAGCACGAGCGCGCCGCGTTGCCGCTCGATCATCGAGGCACGCACCGCTTCCACCGTGTGATACGTGCCGTTCAGATTCAGATGCACGTCGCGCTGCCAGCTCGCGGCATCGGTCGTCGCGAGCGTCGTGCCGAGCGCCGCGCCCGCGTTCGCGACCAGCACGTCGACTGGCCCACGCGTCGCGATCGCCGCGGCCACCGCCTGCTGCACCGCAGCGGCGTCGCCGAGATCGACCGCGACCGGCGTGACGTTGTCCTTGCCGAGTTGCGCGCTCAGCGCTTGCAGCGCGGCCGCGTCGATGTCGAGCGCGAGCACCGTGTCGCCCTCCGCCACGAAGCGCCTGCACAACACGCTGCCGATCCCGCCGCACGCCCCTGTCACCAACACCACACGATTCATCTCGACCTCACTCGTCCACGCCCCGCCCGTGCCACCCGAGCCGCGGACCACTCTGTAAATTTCCTACAAGCCTGATGCGAGCCACGCTCGTGGTGATCCCGAAGAGTGGGTTTTCGTGTCATCACGCAATGCAGAATACCCCATGCTTTACAGCATCTTATGCACAAACCCGGGGTAAAAGAAATATCGCAGACCCTACGTGACAAGCCATTTTTCGTCATGTAGGATTTTTACAAACAATCAACCCAAGGCGGCCGGCGACGGCGGCAAACCACCCACAGGAGAGAGAGAAATGTCGTTGCATGCCCGTGCTTCCCTCGCGCTAGGCAAAGTCGCCGTGGCGCTCGCGTTTGCAGGTATCGCCGTGGCGGCCCACGCCGACACGGTCCGCGTGACCGTCGCCCACTACAGCGATGCCACCGCGCCGTACTTCGAGAAAATGGCGCGCAACTTCGAGAAGGCCAACCCCGGCACGACCATCAAGATCGAAGACGTGAACTGGGACACGCTGCAACAGAAGCTGCAAACGGACATTTCCGGCGGCGCCAACGCCGACCTCGCGATCGTCGGCACGCGCTGGCTGCTCGACTTCGTGAAGGACGACGTGGCCGAGCAGCTCGACGGCTACATGGACGCGAACTTCAAGAACCGCTTCATCGGGCCGTTCCTGGCTCCTGGCCAGATCAACGGCAAGACCTACGGCCTGCCGATTGCCGCTTCGGCTCGCGCGCTCTACTACAACAAGGACCTGCTCGCGAAGGTCGGCTATCCCGACGGCCCGAAGAGCTGGAACGACGTGATCGATGCGTCGAAGAAACTGAAGGCGCAAGGCATTGCCGGCTTCGGTCTGCAAGGCAAGGAAATCGAAACCGACGTCTACTATTACTACGCGCTGTGGACCAACGGCGGCGACGTGGTCGGCAAGGACGGCAAGGCCGTGTTCAATTCGCCGGCCGGCATCAAGGCCGCCACGCTCTACAAGACGATGATCGACCAGGGGCTCACGCAACCGGGCGTGACCGGCTATAGCCGCGAAGACGTGCAGAACCTCTTCAAGCAGGGCCGCGTCGCGATGGTGATCTCGGCGCCGTTCCTCGCCAAGCAGATCAAGAAGGAAGCGCCGAACCTCAAGTACGGCATCGATCCGGTGCCGATGGGCACGACGCACGCGACATACGCGGTCACCGATTCGATCGTGATGTTCAAGAACTCGAAAGTGAAGAAGAGCGCGTGGAAATTCCTCGACTATCTGTTCACGAAGGAACCGCGCGTCGAGTTCACGACGACCGAGGGCTTCCTGCCGACCACGAAGGCCGAAGCAGCGGACCCGGCATTCAACGATCCGGATACCAAAGCATTTGTCGCGTTGCTGCCGACCGCGCACTTCGCGCCGACCGTGACGGGTTGGGAAGACACCGCGAAGGCCGTGACCGACGCGATGCAGGCGATCTACCTCGGCAAGGCGCAACCGGCCGACGCGCTGAATGCCGCGGCGGCGCAGGCGAACAAGTCGCTTGGTCACTGAGGCATCGTCGTTCGGAATAATCGGGCGTTGACGGGTAGAATCCGGAACGCGCGCCGCCGTTGCCACGACGGCGCGCGAGTCCGCTTCGGCACGGCTTCACCCAACAGTCCGATTGACTGATGTACTCTCCGGCCCATTCCGTCGCGCCCGCCGTGTAACGCGGGCGCGTCTTACGATCGAGCACGCATGAGCCGTTCCGTTTCTCCGCGCGCGCACGCGCCCTGGTTGCTGATCGCGCCGAGCCTCGTGCTCGCGCTGTTCATCATCAGCTACCCGATTTTCAACATCGTGTGGCAATCGCTGCACGAGGTGTCGCGCTTCGGCGCGATTCGCGACTTCACCGGTCTGCAGAATTTCATCAACGTGTTCCAGGACCCGGTGTTTCTTTCTTCCGTGCGCCGCACGATTGTCTGGACCGTGTGCGTGGTGGGCGGCACCGTCGCGATCTCGGTGCCGGTCGCGCTGATTCTGAATCAGGACTTCCACGGCCGCGGCATCGCCCGCACGATCGTGATGCTGCCGTGGTCCGTCTCGCTGACGATGACCGCCGTCGTATGGCGCTGGGCCTTCAACGACGACTACGGCATGGTCAACGTCACGCTGCAGCGGCTCGGGTTGATCGGCGGCCCGATACATTGGCTCGCCACGCCCGAACTCGCGTTTCCGGTGGAAATCGCGGTCGGCATTCTCGTGTCGATTCCGTTTACGGTGACGATCTTCCTCGGCGGCCTCTCCTCGGTGCCGGGCGATATCTACGAAGCCGCGCGCATCGACGGCGCGAGCGCATGGCAGCAGTTCCGCCTGCTGACGATGCCGCTCCTGCGCCCATTCATCAACATGGCGATCCTGCTCAACGTGATCTACGTGTTCAACTCGTTTCCGATCATCTGGGTCATGACCCAGGGCGGCCCCGACAACGGCACGCACATTCTCGTCACGTACCTGTACGAACTGGGGTTCCGGCTCGGACGCCCCGGCGAGGCCGCCGCCGTGTCGCTCATCATGCTCGTCATGCTGTTCGTGTTCTCGATTGCCTATCTGCGTCTGCAACGCGCGAAAGAAGGAGCGCCGTCATGAGTCTCAGTGCCCGGACAAAGCGCTCGCTGTGGTGCTGGCTCGCGCTCTCGCCGCTCGTGATCGTCGTGCTGTTTCCGTTCGCGGTGATGTTCTTCACCGCCGTAAAACCGGCTTCGGAGATCTTCGTGTACCCGGCGCGCTGGCTGCCGGTGCACTGGCAGTGGAGCAATTTCGTCGACATGTGGGAAGCGGCCAACTTCGGCGTCGCGCTGCGCAACAGCACGATCATCAGTTTGCTGTCGACCTCGCTCGCACTCGCGGTGAGCCTGCCCGCCGCTTACGCGCTCGCGCGTTTTCCGTTTCGCGGACGCGGCCTGTACCGCCAGTTCCTGCTCGTCACGCAGATGCTCTCGCCGATCCTGCTCGTGGTCGGCCTGTTCCGCCTTGCCGCAATGATTCCGTGGGGCGACGGCAATCTGGTCGATTCGAAGATCGGCGTGATCGTGTCGTATGCGGCGTTCAATATCGCGTTCGCGGTGTGGATGCTGTCGTCGTACTTTCAGACCGTGCCGCAGGACCTGGAAGAATCGGCATGGCTCGAAGGATGCAGCCGCACCCGCGCGGTATTCAAGGTGTTTCTGCCGCTGGCGGTGCCGGCCATCGTCGTGACCGCGATCTTCACGTTCATCAATGCATGGAACGAGTTCGCGGTGGTCTATACGCTGATCCGCTCACCGGAGAACAAGACGCTGACCGTGCAGGTGACCGATATGGTCGCGGGCAAGTACGTCGTCGAATGGCATCTCGTGATGGCGGCAACCTTGTGCGCGACCTTG
Source organism: Paraburkholderia sp. Ac-20336 (assembly GCF_017105025.1). Classification (NCBI taxonomy): domain Bacteria; kingdom Pseudomonadati; phylum Pseudomonadota; class Betaproteobacteria; order Burkholderiales; family Burkholderiaceae; genus Paraburkholderia; species Paraburkholderia sp. Ac-20336. Next base: position 27,633 of record NZ_JAAGPS010000097.1, read on the forward strand.
CCGGTGTCGGTCGTGTTCGCGTGGTTGCAGCGCTATCTCGTGAAGGGGCTGGCGCTGGGCGCAGTGAAGTAGCGCTGATGGGGTAGCGACGAGATAGACCTCGCGCTGCCGCACGTGTTGCGGCGCAGGCAACTCGTGCGGCTGATTCGTCTGGCTTGCGCGCTGCGCGTCAGTCGACGCCGCGCACGATGCGCAAATCGCGCTCGACGCCATCGCCCAATGCGGCCAGCGCCTTCTTGTACTCCTCGCTGTCGTAAGCGGCGACGGCCTGCTCGTACGTCGGGAATTCGATCACGACCGTGCGCTCCGTGAGGCCCTGCTCGCGCGCCTCGTCCGCCGCCCCGCGCACGAGGAATTTGCCGCCTGCCGCGGCCACCGCGGCCGGGGCCAATTGCGCGTAGGCGGCCAGTTTCTGCGGGTCGTTCGTTTTGCGGTACGACGACACCCAATAACCCTTGCTCATTCGAATCTCCTTGTGTGATGGTTCAAAGCAGTCGCGGTGCTACATAGTAGCAAAGAGCCGCCGCGAAGCCATGACGTCGTCGCACATGAACGCTCACAACCCAAGCCCTCTCCTCATGCAACACAAGACGCCTTAGCTATTAAGCGTTTTGTGCACTACGATTGCCTTTGCACACTTCGGGTGCGAGTCGGCCCAGGTCGAACGGACAATCAAGGAGACGATGAATGAGCGAGCAATATGGCATGTTCTGTCCATGCTGCGGCATCGCGGAGCATCGGGCAATGAGCCGCAGGACTTTCATGAGCCTGATTGCCGGCAGTGCCGCGGGGCTCGCCATGCCCTCGGTATTTGCGGACACACCAACCGTTCCTTCCATCGCCTACGACTCGATTGCCAATCCCGTACGCCTGCCGGCCGACATGTATTTCGGCGAATGCTCGGGCGTCGCGCTCAATTCGCGCGGACACATCTTCGTGCTGTCGCGCGGCAACAGCACGGGCCCCGCCTATGGCGCGGCCGCGGCTCAACTGCTCGAATTCGCGCCCGACGGACGCTTCGTGCGCGAGATCGGCCATAACCTCTATGCGTGGTCGTTCGCGCATTCGGTCAAGGTTGACCGGCACGACAACATCTGGGTCACGGACAAAGGCTCCGACATGGTGATCAAGTTCACGCCGGACGGACGCGTTGCCATGGTGTTCGGCCGCAAGCAGGAAGCGTCGGACGAGGACACCGCGCCGCTCAAGCATCCGAATCCGCCGCTGCCGGCCGAGCCCGGACGCTTTCGCCAGGTGACCGACGTCGCGTGGGACAAAGCGGGCAACGCCTATATCAGCGACGGCTATATCAACTCGCGCGTCGCCAAGGTCGATCGCGACGGCAACTGGCTCAAGTCGTGGGGCGATCGCGGCACGGGTCCGGGGCAATTCCATACGCCGCACAGTATTGCCGTCGACGCAAACGACCACGTCTATGTGGCCGATCGCAGCAACCGGCGCATTCAGGTGTTCGATACCGAAGGCACGTTCCTGCGCCAGTTCACGATCGACGTGCCGGTACCGCCGGATGCGCGCCCCGCGATCGGCAACATGCCGAGCGAAGCCGATATCGCCGCGGGCACGTTCGCGCCAGGCTCGCCGTGGGCCATCTGCATCTCGCCGGGACCGCACCAGGTGCTCTATAGCGCCGATGCGTTTCCCGGCCGCATCTACAAGATGACGCTCGACGGCAAGGTACTCGGCGTGCTCGGCCAATCGGGCAAGCAGCCGAAGCAGTTCGGCTGGATTCATCAGATGGCGTGTCCCGCCGAGAACACGCTATTCGTCGCGGAGCTATTGAACTGGCGGATTCAGAAGCTGATCTTGCATGCGTGATGGAAGCTGAAGGGCGCTGAATGACGTTGCGAGGTTTTTATCGCAACGTCATGCAGCGCCGCCCGGCGATTCAGCACCTTGCCGATTTCGCCGGACCGGAAGCATGCGTCGCGAGACGGGACCTGTCGCGCGAAAGCGCGAGGCCAGCGTATCAGTCGTAACGGCGGCGCTTGTGATGACGCTTGCCCGAATGGTAGCCGCGCGAATAATCGCGCTCGTAGGAG
>NZ_JAAGPS010000098.1:0-234 GCF_017105025.1 Paraburkholderia sp. Ac-20336
TAAAAAAAAAAAATTTGCGGGTCGACGTTCGCGCCTTTCGCCGCTAATGCCCGCGCATCGCCTAGTGCGCCGAGTCCTGTCAGTAATGCACGTCGCATGTTGTCCTCTTGTCCCTTTTTCTTGGTTGGAACACAGATCGTGGCCTGGTGCCGGAACTCCACCAACCAACCTTATTTCTTTTGCATATTTCCTCTCCTGCTCTCTTCTCAGCCTAATTCTGTATACCCCCGATTT
>NZ_JAAGPS010000099.1:0-29601 GCF_017105025.1 Paraburkholderia sp. Ac-20336
TCCACGCCGATGATAGTGCGGATTGCCCGTGTGAAAGTAGGTAATCGTCAGGCTCCTCATGCTGTAACACGGACCCCGGCTTCTCACTCTGAGTGCCGGGGTCCGGCCGTTTACGGCCCGATTCCTCCCTGTCCCTCCCCACACCACGCTCATCCCACGCCGGTGCGGCAGGCCGGGGCCATGCGTGACTCCCGTGTGGACACCGGTACTTCCCGTGCGGCAACGTACCGGCCGCGTCATGCCGCCCGTTCTCCACAATCCCCTGTCGCGCAGTCTTCAGTGCTGCCCAGCCCGCTGTGCGTCCGCGTAACCGGTCAGCGCTTAATCCTGATGAATTCGTCGTCCTGGCTGATGAGCCGGTAACACACGACGATTCACCCCTTCAGGGTAGCAAGGACCTCGACGAGGATTCCGGACGCATGATGCCAATATCGATTCATCTACACATGCAATCGAGACCGGTATCAATATCAATTGCGATACCTTTCTTAGCCCAACCTCGCACCGCTCTTTATAGACCAGAAGAATTTGCGAGACGCATACCTCTCGTGCTGGAAGCTGATTCGAAGGTTTTGCCGTGATTTGCCACGATACAGAGCGGTATTTCTCAGTAGCTCAGTGTGTTTTCATTATTGTGCCCGGTCGTCTGGTTAGTCATGTGCACCTTGGGCGTCGAAGTGCTATTTTTCTTTGATCCACATCTGTTTTTAGCAAATCAGTTCCCAATGTTTCGACGCCGTCGGATGCTTTGCGTTACTTGAGCTTCCGGGTTGTGTAAATGCCAAATTCTCGCCTATTGATGTATCGATCTAAATAATCTGCATACCTGATTATTTTCAATTCATCTCGTTTGATCGCGTCGTTCATGCAGTTTGTCGGGACAATTGTCTGAAGTTGACGAACTCAGCACGCTTGAGTTCAACGAAGCTGACCCACGCACCATCGCTCTTCTCGCCGCAACCTCAGCTCTTAACATCCACCCTGGAATGCTGTATAAATATACAGTATTCCAGGGTGCTAGATCGTCTCCCTCCCACCCCTTGTTGCGAGGAATTGATTGCATATCGACACGATTTATATGCAAAAGCCAGAATTTTCTGTCTGTTCGTTGCCGCCAACAACGTCGATGCATATCGATCAGGGCGGCGATGCATATCGATCAGGGCGGCGATGCATCTATGCCAGGAAGAGGCGGAGTATCCCCGAGTAAAGAGCGTGTCTATGGCAGCAGCAATTCAGCTAGCGACGACCACGCTGTCGTCGCAATTACGGCGTCAGGTATGGCAAGGCAATGCGCTTGCCGGCCCGGACTCGCTCGTCGTCTCCAGCGGCTATGCCGAGCTGGACCGGCTACTGCCGGGGCAAGGCTGGTCGGCGGGCGGGCTGACGGAGTTGTTGATCGAGCATTGCGGAGTGGGTGAGATGCGTTTGCTGGCTCATGTGCTTCGGCATCTGACACAACAGGCCGAGCAGCACGTCATGCTCGTGGCGCCGCCGTATCAGCCTTGTGTCGCGGCACTAAAGACTTGGGGCGTCGATATCAGGCGTGTCCTATGGGTGCGCTCGACGGAAGATCAGGCGCTTTGGGCTGCCACTCAGGTACTGAAACAGAGCGGTATCGGCGCGGTGTTCGTGTGGCTGCAGAATGCGCGCGCCGACAAGGTCCGGCGTTTGCAAGTGGCAGCTCAGGAGTCGGCGGCGCTGGCATTTCTGATCCGTCCTGCGGAAGCGGCTGCGCAATCGTCGCCGGCGCCTTTGCGGATGATCTGTGAACCGCTTTTGCCGGCCAACGCGCAGACGATCAATCGTCGTCAGTGGTTGCACGAGATCGGTATGTCGATCGATATCTTCAAGCGTCGCGGACCGCCGCTCGCCGAGCCTTTGCGCCTCATTCTGCCTTTACAAAGCATTGTGTTGCCGAAAAACGAGGGCAGCCATCAACGCCCGGAGGTCAAACATGTTGTGGATCGCCGTCACCTTACCGCTGTTGCCGCTGGAAGCGGTGAAGCCGTTCACGCTGCTTCCGGCTGGTTCGCTCGCGAAACCGAATCGGCGTGATCCGTGCAACGGCGCGAGCCAACCTCAAGCTGCCGCGGACCCGAACGCGGAAACGCGCAGCTGTTATGCGCTGGCCGATCACGCGCACATCCTGATGCCCGATCTCAACGCATGGCGCGCCGGTGTGCAGGCGGGGCATTCGCGCTCGTATGCGTTGGCGCTGGCGCCGGGGTTGACACTGCTTGCCGCCGATCCAGCCCGCGTAACCCAGGCATTCGAAGCGATCGCGCTCGCCTTGCTGAGCTACACGCCCAAAGTGTCGCTTGCCGCTGTGCATACACTGCTGCTCGAAGTTGGTTCCGGCTTGCGCCTGTTCGGTGGCCTGCGCGCGTTGTTGTCGCGCGTATCGGGCACGGTAGCGGAATTCGGCTATACGGCGCGCATCGCGTGTGCGCCGACCGCCTGGGGGGCGTGGTTATTGGCGCAGGCGCGTGCGTGCCGGCAGGGACGTCGCTGGCATGTGCTCAAGGAAGCGTCGCTCGCGCGCGTGCTCGATCGTTTGTCCGTCGCGCTGCTGCCGGTTTCACAGGAGCATCGCGATGCGTTCGCGCATGTCGGCTGCGCGACGCTCGCCGATTTGCGCCGCTTGCCGAGAGCGGGCATTGTGCGGCGTTTCGGCGGTGGCGTTCTGGAGCTGCTCGCACAGGCATATGGCATGCGTGCCGATCCGCGCGAATCGTTTCGCGCGCCGGCGTCGTTTCATGCGCAACTGGAATTGCCGTCGCGAGTCGATAACGCCGATGCGTTGCTGTTCGCCGCGCGCCGGTTGATCGTGCAGCTGGCCGGCTGGCTCAGTGCGCATCATGCGGCGCTGAGCGGCTATACGTTGCTGCTCGAGCATGAGCTGGCGTCGCGTCACGCGCCGAAAACATCGAGCCTGAAGGTTGCGTGGGCCATTCCGTCGCGCGATGCCGAGCATCTGATCTGGCTGTTGCGGGAAAAGCTGAACCAGACGGTGCTGGCGGCACCGGTCATCGAACTGAAGCTGGTGGCGGAGCAGATCGTCGATCATGCGGGACGGTCGGACACGCTGTTTTCAATGCCCGAGTCGGATGGCGATTCTCTCGCGCGCTTGCTCGAACGTCTGAGCGCGCGCCTCGGGCCTGAGAACGTGCTGCAGTTGTCGCAGCAGGACGATCATCGGCCGGAGCGGGCAACACGCGTGGAAGCCTATCAGTCGCAAGCGTTTTCACGCAGACAGCGCATGCCGTCGAAGAGCCGCGTCAAAGCCAGGGCGGATCAAACCTGGCTGACCGATGAACTGCGCAATGCCGCGCTTGAAGAAGCACGCGAGGGCGGCGCAACGCCAGTGCAAGCTGATCCGGCAACCCCGGCACTATCCGTATCGGCTTCCTCCCAAAGCACACCCGCATTCGCCGCCCAACCCGGCAACGTCCAGGCTTCGCTCGATCTCCCCGACTGCGCGCTACCCGCACAGCCTCGTCCGCTCTGGATGCTCGACCAGCCGCTGCGTCTGATGGTGCGCGACCAGCGGCCGATCTATCGCCGGCCGCTGACCATGCTCACGCGCACCGAGCGGATCGAAGCCGGGTGGTGGGACGGCGATCTCGTCGAGCGCGATTACTACATCGCAGCTGACGATCGCGGCCACCTGTTCTGGGTGTATCGCAAGCGCAAAGGCGAGTGGTATCTGCAGGGCCTGTTCGGTTGAATGCGATGACGACTTCCGCGCCGTCCTTGCCTTCGCAGCCGACGTTCGCGGCGCATTTGCCGCCGTATGCGGAGCTGCATTGCCTGAGCAACTTCTCGTTCCTGCGGGGGGCTTCGCATCCGCACGAGCTTGTCGAGCGGGCGATGTCGCTCGGCTATCGCGCACTTGCCATTACCGACGAATGTTCGCTGGCAGGCGTCGTGCGCGCGTACACGGCCGTGAAAGAACTCGAAGAGACGCAGGTGCGCGAACGGAAAGAGCGCGAGGCAAAAGCGCAGCAGGCGATGCGGGCGGCGGCGCCGGAGGAGATCACCGTCGCAACGGCTGCGACAAAGCATGAGAAAAAACAGCTTCCGAAGGACGAACCCCCGAAGGACGAACCCCCGAAGGACGAACCCCCGAAGGACGAACCCCTAAAGCCGATCCCCCACCTGATCATCGGCAGCGAATTCAATCTGACCGATGCCGAAGGCCAACCCTTCTGCACCCTGGTGGCGCTCGCACTCAATCGCAACGGCTACGGCAATCTTTCCGAACTGATCACGCTCGCGCGTTCGCGTGCGGACAAGGGTTGCTATCGCATCGGTCCGGAAGACTTCACCGAGATGCTGCCGCATCTCGAACACCTGCGCGGCTTGCCCGATTGTGTGCTGCTGCTCGTGCCGCAGCGCGCGGCGACGCTCTCGCATACGCTGCGTTGCGCGCATTGGCTCGCGTCGTTCGCGGCGCAGCGTGCATGGATTGCGCTCGAACTGTGGCAAACCGGCAGCGATGATCTGCAACTCGACGCCTTGCGGATGATTTCACAAGACAGCGGTTTGCCGCTCGTGGCCGCGGGAGGCACGCTGATGCATGTGCGTTCGCGTAAGCCGTTGCAGGACACGATGACCGCGATCGGTCTCGGCACGCCCCTCTCAGCCTGCGGTCACGCGCTAGAAGCCAATGCGGAGCGGCACCTGCGCACGCGCGTGCGTTTGGGCAAGCTGTATCCGCGCGAGACGCTCGAAGAAACGCTGCGCATTGCCGCGTTATGCCGCTTCTCGCTCGAGGAACTGCAATACGAATATCCCGAAGAACTGGTGCCCGCCGACGAATCGCCGTCGAGCTATCTGCGCAAGCTCGTCATGGCCGGCGCGATGGAGCGCTGGCCGGGCGGCATGGACCTGAAGCGGATTCAGCAGATCGAGAAGGAGCTGGGTCTGATCGCCGATCTGAAATACGAAAAGTATTTTCTGACCGTGCACGATATCGTGAGCTTCGCGCGCTCGCGCAACATCCTGTGCCAGGGGCGAGGCTCGGCGGCGAACTCGATCGTGTGCTACTGCCTGCATGTCACCGAAATCGATCCCGTCAGCATGAACATGCTGATCGAGCGATTCATCTCGCGCGCCCGCAACGAGCCGCCCGACATCGACGTCGACTTCGAGCATCAGCGGCGCGAGGAAGTGATCCAGTACATCTATGCGAAGTACGGCCGCCATCGCGCGGCGCTGACCGCGTCGCTGATTACGTACCGCTCGCGCAGCGCGCTGAAAGACGTCGGCAAGGCGCTGGGTCTCGAAGCCTCGCTGATCGAGCGGATCAGCAAGTCGCAGCAATGGTGGGATGGCCCGGGCGCGGTGGCCGCCTATCTGGCCGAAGCGGGCTTCGATGCCCGATCGCACATCACGCGGAACCTGATCCGGCTGACTCAGGAGTTGCGCAATTTTCCGCGGCATCTGTCGCAGCACGTGGGCGGCTTCGTGATCGCGAAAGACCGGCTGTCGCGGCTCGTGCCGATAGAAAATGCGTCGATGAAAGAGCGCAGCGTGATCGAGTGGGACAAGGACGACATCGATGCGCTCAAGCTGCTGAAAGTCGACGTGCTGGCGCTCGGCATGCTCTCGGCCATCCGGCGCGCGCTCGAATTCGTCGCGTTGCGGCGTGGGTTGCCGCGGTTCCGGATGCAGGACATTCCGCGCGAGGATCGTGCCGTCTACGAGATGTGCGGCCATGCCGACACGATCGGCGTGTTCCAGATCGAATCGCGCGCGCAGCAAAGCATGCTGCCGCGTCTGAAACCGGACAAGTACTACGACCTCGTGATCGAAGTGGCGATCGTGCGGCCCGGGCCGATCCAGGGCGGCATGGTGCATCCTTATCTGCGTCGCAAGCAGGGGCTCGAGCCGATCGATTACGCCAAGGACGAGTTGCGGCCGGTGCTCGAACGCACGCTCGGCGTGCCGATTTTCCAGGAGCAGGTGATGCATCTGGCGATGGTGGCGGCGAAATACACGGGCGAGCAGGCCGACCAGTTGCGGCGCGCGATGGCCGCATGGCGGCGCAGCGGTAATCTCGCGAAGTATCAGAAGGATCTGACGGACCGCATGCTGGCGCGCGGCTACGAGCAGGCATTTATCGAGCGCATCTGCAAACAGATCGAGGGCTTCGGCGAATACGGTTTTCCGGAGAGCCATGCGGCGAGTTTCGCGCTGCTCGTTTATCTGAGCGCATGGCTGAAGCGCTACGAGCCGGCCGCTTTTCTGGCCGGTCTGCTGAACAGCCAGCCGCTGGGTTTCTATTCGCCGTCGCAACTCGTGCAGGACGCGAGGCGTCACGGCGTCAAGGTATTGCCGCCCGACGTGACGCTGAGCGACTGGGAATCGACCTTCGAGCGGCGCCATGCCGAAGGACGGCGGATTGCCGCTGACGAGACGCGTCTGCATCGTCAACATGCCGTGCTGGCCGCACAGCAATTGCGCAATCTGTCCTTGCCGCACCTGAAGGTGAGCCGCACGATCCGGCGTGCCGCGCGGCGGTTGACCGCGCGCGTGTTCAAACCAGCGAGCACGTATGGTTCGCGCGGTCCCGCGGTGCGTCTCGGTATGCATCTGATCAAGGGGCTCGCGCGGGACGCCGCCGAACGCATCATGGCGGCCCGCCGCGATGCGCCGTTGGTTGACGTCGACGATCTCGCGCGTCGCGCGGCCTTGACGCGGCGCGATCTCGAAGCGCTGGCCGTGGCGAATGCGCTTGTCGGTATCGCCGGTCATCGGCGCGAAGCGTGGTGGGCCGTGACCGCGCAGCACGCGGTGCCGAAGCTGCTGCGCGACGCGCCGATCGCCGAAGCGCCGCTCGCGTTGCCGCGCGCCAGCGAGCATCGCGAGATCGTCGACGATTATGCGAGCTTCGGTCTCACGCTCAATCGCCATCCGCTGGCGTTGTTGCGGGCGCGTCTCGCGCGGCAGAAGTTTCGCACGGCGGCCGAACTCGCCGCGTGCCGGCACGGCACAATGGCGCGGGCGTGCGGCATCGTCACCGTGAGACAGCGGCCGGGCACGGCGAACGGCACGGTGTTCGTGTCGATCGAGGACGAAACCGGCTCGATTAATGTGATCGTGTGGCCGTCGCTGGTTGAAAAGCAGCGCAAGGCGTTGCTCGGTTCATCGTTGCTCGCGGTCTATGGGGTTTTGCAGCGCGATGATGGGGTGAGTACCGGGGGCGAGAGAGGAGACCGCGCGAGTCAGGGAGAGCGTGCGGCGAGTGCGGACCGGCGCAATCGGGCGTGGGCGGGAAATGAGGCAAATAGCACAGGCGGCCCCACAAGTGGCGAAAGCGGCGAAAGTGGTACGGGCGAGGCAAGCCGCAGCGGCGAGGCGCGGCGGCTTGCCGGTCGCAAACAGAAGGGCGAGGTGGTCCATCTCGTTGCCCATCGTCTCGAGGATTACAGCGAATGGCTCGGCGAACTCGCCACGACGAGCCGCGATTTTCATTGAGGCCCGGTAGCGGGCGGGTGGCGGGTGATGAGCGGACGCGCGGCACGGCCGGCGAATCCTGCATCGGCAGCCAGCAGGCGAGCGACGCTTGCCGTGCGCTCGTGAATCCTTTCGTTTGCGCGATGCAGTTGAATGCCGGTCAGCCGTGCGCTACACAACGCACTTGGGCAAATGCGATGTATATGCGCCAGAAGCACAGCCCCAGCAGCACAGCCCCGCGGCCAACGCGTCCGATCACAGCGGCGGCCTTGAGCCGGACAAACCAGCAAACCCCGTTGCGTGGCGTCAATTCAGCCGCGACGGCATAGCGCCTTGCCACGGAAACGCAGCCAGGACCTCGCGGATCGCCGTATCGAACGGCGTGCGCCGGCCGATACCGAGCGCTTCGAGACGGCTCGACGCCAGATGGCAGTTATGCGGGCGAGGCGTCGAATCGGTTGGCGTGTGCTGAGGCGTCAGGCGCGCATCGAGTTGCAGCGCTTCGGCGATACGCACGGCGATCTCGTATTTGGTCATGGGCTCGTCCCCCGACCATTGGACGATGCCGGAGACCGTCTCTCCGCGCGCATGCAGTGCGAGCATCTGCCGGATCACGAACGCGACGTCCGGCGTGAACGTGGGGTAGCGGATCGCCCAGGCGTCCATCGTGGCGGGCTCGCCAGCGGCGGCGGCCGAGGCGGTGATCGCCGGCACGAGGCTCGTCACCGCCGATTCCGACCAGCCGACGATTGGCCCATAGAGCAGCGGCAAGCGCAGCACGCAGCCGCGCCCGGTCGTTCCGGTCAGTGCGCGTTCGCCTTCGAGCTTGCTGTGCCCGTAAGCGTTGAGCGGCGCGGGCGCGCTGTCGTGCCGATACGGCGGCTCTGTGCCGTCGAACACGTAGTCGGTCGAGATCGACAGGGTCCATGCGCCGCACCGGCCTGCCGCCGCGGCAACGATGCGCACGGCATCGACGTTCAGCGCGCGGGCCAGCGCCGGGTCGCGCTCGCAGATGTCGGGGCGGCGCTCCGCGGCGGCAATCACAACGGCATCCGGCGCCGTGCGCTCGATGAAGCGTTCGACCGCCTGCGCGTCGCGAACATCGAGCGCGGCCATTTGCGGCGACGGCCGGCTGAACGCGGTGGCGACGACCTGCCAGTCGTCCTGCCGCGCCAGTTCGTCGACGAGCGCGCGGCCGAGCAGCCCGGAGCCGCCGATAACGGCAACCTTGAACACGATCCGCTCCCTTAGCGAGCCGACGTGACCGTGTAGCCGGCCTCGTCGATCGCGGCCTTCAGCGCATCGACGGATTGCGCCGATTCCACGACCACGCGCCCGGCCACGAGATCCACCTGAACCTGCGCGGCGGCGTCGTGTTCGCGGATCGCGTTCGTGACGGCAGCGACACAATGCTGGCAGCTCATGCCTTCTACGTGGAGTTCGATTGTCATGGCGGGGTCCTCGGCGAAATCAGAATGGCGAATGGCTGAATTATGCCTGCCGATCCGTATTTGAGTGGCTGACCTTCCCATCATGGGAAGGTGTAGGATCGATTCGAACCTGATCCAGAGCATGGGGAAACAGTCATGAATATTGGCGAAGCGGCCCGCGCGTCGGGCGTCACCGCAAAAATGATCCGCTATTACGAAAGCGTCGGCCTGTTGACGGCCAAGGCGCGCACGAGCGCCGGTTATCGCGTATACGGTCCGCAGGAAGTGCATTCGCTGCGCTTTATCCGCCAGGCGCGCCGGCTCGGCTTTCTCGTCGAAGACATTCGGCAGCTCCTCGCGCTATGGCGCGATCGTTCGCGCGCGAGCGCCGAAGTGAAGCGGATCGCGCTCGAGCATGTCGCGGACCTCGACCGCCGCATCGCCGAGCTGACCGACATGCGCGACACCCTTGCGCATCTGGCCGATCATTGCCACGGCGACGACCGGCCCGACTGTCCGATCATCGAGCGCCTCGCTGACACCGATCTGGTGTCGGGGCAGGGATGTCATTCGCTGTAGCCGTTGCGGGGAAAGGTGGAACCTGATTGCACCAAGGATGTGCACCATTCCGGAACGGAATGCACCTCATGTAGGCATTTCACTGTCCGACTCAGGGCATCGGGTTATAATTAGGGTTAACCCTTTAGCGGGAAATCCCTGATGTCCGATCACCGGGGATTCGATCTGATCCTTGGAGAACATCATGTTTGCATACCTGCTTGAAAAGCTGAACACCTGGTTGGAATCTGCGGAACGTAATAGCCGTGAGGCCTACCTGGCATCGTCGTCGGATATCGTCCAGCTCGAACAGCGCATCCGCTCGATCGAAACCAACGGCTATTCGCGGTAAGTTTCAGCTTCGAGTTGGGCCCGGCGGTGCAGCGTGCACGGCCATAGCAGCACAGCATCAAGCCCCGTCGAAACGGGGCTTTGTCACATCTGGGCCCTGGAAATTGACCGCTTTTCCGGCAGGTTTGAAGCCGGCGACGCCGGAACGCCAGTCGTGGCGACTCTCGACTAGCTTCGCAACCTGCGCCGAGGTAAGGTAGGGCGCTTTTTGCGCAACCGGGCATTCATAACCAACGGGGCCGCCCATGCTCTCTGTCCGCTCGCTCGAACCCTTCAAATTCCGCCTCGCTGCGGTTATGGTGACGGCGCTGACAACCGTCTGCGCCGCGCCGGGCGCGTTCGCCGTGTCCGACAGTGCCCGCAAGCCGGTGATTCTCGACTCGCTGAGCGGTATCAACGACGGCCAGAGCGGGAGTGTGCTGATGAGCGCGCCGCTTTCGCGGCACCCGATTGTCGCCGCGCCGCCGATTGCGGCTCCTGTCGAGCTGCCGCAGGAAGCGTCGCCGCCGATCGTGGTCGCGCCATATATCCCGTTGCCGGCGGGCGGCGGCGTTCCGCCGAGACCGATGCCGCGCCCGGTAGCGCCTTCGCAATGAGGGTGGCATAGAAGGGCGGCGGCCCGGTATCTTCGCCATCGGCTTTTTCAGTTCCGTTGCACCTCGCTGGGATCCTTGCCCGCTGCATCGGATCGAGCGTCTCCACGTCTTCCGCCTATGGGCCGCCTCGCACCCCGGCCGATTCCGCATTGGGGTTTGGGCGCATGGCGTACGAGAAACCGTCCGACGACAATCGTTGCGCGCTTTGTCGCTGGCGGCCCGGTTGCGGCATTTGCGTCGCGTCGCCGCTTCGAACGGAAAACGGAACAAGGAGACGTCAACATGCCGATTCACTGGATGCGGCGCGCCATACGCGCCTGCGTCATGCTGCTCGCGCTCGCCGGGTTGTCCGGCGCCGCGCTCGCCAAGGACACGCCTGAAAAACCCACGCTGACGATGGCCGTCGGCGGCTTGCCCGGTCTTTACTATCTGCCGGTGCTTGCCGCGCAGCAGCTCGGCTACTTCAAGGACGAAGGCCTGGACGTCACGCTCGAGGACTTCGCGGGCGGCTCGAAAGCGCTGGAAGCCGTGGTGGGCGGCAGTGCCGACGTCGGCGCGGGCGCGTTCGAGCACACGCTCTTCATGCAGGCGAAGGGACAGCACTATCGCGCGTTTGCCTTGATGGGCCGCGCGCCGCAGATCGTCATCGGTGTGGTGAAGTCGAAGGCGGATCGGATCAGATCGCTCGCGGACTTCAAGGGCGCGAAGGTCGGCGTGAGCGCGCCGGGGTCGTCGACGGATCTCGTGCTTACCGTGGCGTTGCGCAAGGCCGGCGTGCAGCGCAGCGATATCTCGGCGATCGGCGTCGGCAGCGGTGCGACGGTGTTGGCCGCGGTGGGTAGCGGGCAGATCGATGCGCTGTCGAATGTCGATCCGATGATGACCAAGTTGACGCGCAGCGGCGCGATCAAGGTGCTGGTCAACACGCGCACGGTGAAGGGGACGCAGGCAGTGTTCGGCGGAACGATGCCGGCGGCGACGCTTTACGCGCCGGAGAGCTTCATTCAGAAGAATCCGAAGACGACGCAGGCGCTGACCAATGCGGTCGTGCGCGCGAACCACTGGCTGCAGACCGCGAGCGACGCCGATCTGCTGAAGATGGTGCCGCAGGCCTATCTGCTCGGCGATCCGGCGCTCTACCTGGAGGCCTTTCACAACGTGCGCGACGCGTACTCGCCCGATGGCCTGATGCCCGCGGACGGTCCGGCGACCTCTCTGCGCGCGCTGTCGTCATTCGACAACCGGCTCGATCCGAAAAAGATCGACCTGGGCGCGACCTATACGAACGACTTCGCGAGCAAGGCGGCCGCGCAGTTGAAGTGAGCCAAAGAAGTCATGCCGTTGCGTGTGATGCCGGCGTGAGCCGGGATGTGCGAGATGCACGAACAGCCGGCGGAGAAGCGGGGGAGCGCGCGGCTGATGTCTGCGACAACAACATCGGTGCGATCGGCTTGCGCGAGCCGATGTTGTGGTGTCGAGAGCGTTCGGTGATCGCTCGTGTGCCGCCTAATTGCCCCGATATTCGACCTTGAACGTTGCGGCCTTGTCTTCGCCGAGCGTCTTGACGAGCCACGGCATCTGCTCCTTGAGCATTTTCGCGAGCGTGTACGGCGGGTTCAGGATAAACATGCCGCTGCCGAAAAGTCCGAAGCCATCCGCGGGCGGATTGCTGACGGTCAGGCTGACGTGCAGCCAGTTGTCCTTTTGCAATTGCTTCAGCTGATCGGGAAAGCGCTGCGATTCCGGGCGCTTCACCTGCGGATACCAGACCGCATAGGTGCCGGTCGGAAAGCGCTTCAGGCTTTCCTCGACACAGCGCAGCGTGCGACTGTAATCGCGCTTGTCCTCATATGACGGATCGAGCAGCACCAGCGCGCGGCGCGGCGCCGGCGGCAGCAACGCGAGGATGCCGTCGAAGCCGTCGCCCGCGTAGAGCATCGCGCGGCGTCCCGCGTCGCGGAAGTTATGGCGCAGCACGTCGATTTCAGTCGTGTGCAGTTCGAACAGGCGCATGCGGTCCTGTTCGCGCAACTGCCGCCATGCGATGTACGGCGAGCCTGGATAGAAGCGCAACTGGCCGTCGGCATTGAGCGCGCTTACTTCGTCGACGTATTCGGCGAAGAGCGACGGCAGATCGTTGCGTTCCCACAGTTTTGCGATGCCGGTCTGGAACTCGCCGGTCTTGGTCGCGTAGCCTTCCTTCAGCGAGTAAACGCCGGCGCCCGCATGCGTGTCGATATACCAGTAGGCTTTGTCCTTCTGGCCGAGGTAGCGCAATAGCTGCAACACGACGGCGTGTTTCAGAACGTCGGCGTGATTGCCGGCATGGAAGGCGTGGCGGTAACTGAGCATGATGAGAGGACGCTGAAAGAGGACGTGCCGGCCGGAGCGGAGACAGTGGCGCGCGGCCGCGTATTGTACGCGAGCGCGCGCCGCCGGTTATCCGCTTGCTGCGCGGCTCACTCGTGCGCGTCGCCGATGATCTCCTCGATCCGCTGCTTGATCTCCGGCGTCATGCGCTCGGCCACTTCGGCCGATTTCATGTTTTCGCCGATCTGCTCGACCCGCGACGCACCCGTGATTACCGTGCTGACATGCGGATTCTTCAGAATCCATGCGATCGCGAGCTGACCGACCGTGCAGCCGAGTTCGTCGGCCACCGCTCCCAACTGACCGACCACGTTGTTCTTGCCCGGGTCGGTGAGCTGGTTGCGCAGCCAGTCGTAACCTTGCAACTGCGCGCGGCTGTCGGTGGGTATTCCAGCGCGATATTTGCCGGTGAGCAGGCCGGACGCGAGCGGGCTCCAGGTGGTGAGACCAAGGCCGATGTCTTCGTAAAGCCGTTTGTATTCCTGCTCGACGCGCTTGCGGTGAAACAGGTTGTATTGCGGCTGTTCCATGACCGGCTTGTGCAGATGATGCCGCTCGGCGATTTCATACGCGGCGCGGATTTCTTCGGCGCTCCATTCGGAGGTGCCCCAGTACTGCGCCTTGCCGCGCGCGATCATGTCGCTCATCGCCCAGACCGTTTCCTCGATCGGCGTGTTCGGGTCGGGACGATGGCAGAACACGAGATCGACATAATCGAGCTGCAGGCGCTTGAGCGAACTGTCGATCGCGTTCATCAGGTACTTGCGGTTCAGCGTGTGGTACTGGTTCGGCGCTTCCGTCAGACCCCAGAAGAATTTCGTCGACACCACGTAGCTCACGCGCGGCCACGCCAGTTCCTTCAGCGCGTGGCCCATGATTTCCTCGGATTTGCCGCCGGCATAGACCTCGGCGTTGTCGAAGAAATTGACGCCGGCGTCACGCGCCGCGGCAAGCGATTCGCGCGCGGCGCGATGATCGACCTGGTTGCCGTAGGTGACCCACGAGCCGATGGACAGCTCGCTGACTTGCAGGCCTGAGCGGCCCAGACGTCGGAAATTCATGTCTCTCTCCTTGTTGGTGATGCACGAAAATTGAGGCGTGAAAATTGAGGCGTGAGTCGAGCCCGAAACGCAGGCCGGGATTGAGTCCGAAGCCGTCCAGTTTAAAGAGATACGGCTCGATGTGTGTTTTACCTCTGGAATTCACGGGGTTCATGCACAATAGCAAAGTTGGCCGCAATGCAGCATCGGCCGAACGGTCTATGCCGTTTGGCTGACTTCACGCCGCATGCGGCCTTGTGGTCTCATTGCTCATCAACTGCATGGAGGTTCCGGATGTCGTCTCTGAACACGAATCTGAATGGCAAGGTCGCTGTGGTTACCGGCGCGGCAAGCGGCATCGGCAAGCAGATCGCGCTGACTCTGTCCGCCTCGGGCGCGGCGGTCGCGATCGCCGACCTGAACCAGGACGGCGCGAACGCCGTGGCTGAAGAAATCAGGGCGGGCGGCGGCAAGGCAATCGGCGTGGCGATGGACGTCACGAACGAAGAGGCGGTCAACCAGGGCATCGACAAGGTTGCAGCGGAATTCGGCTCGATCGACATCCTCATCTCCAATGCCGGCATCCAGATCGTCAATCCGATCGAAAACTACTCGTTTTCGGACTGGAAGAAGATGCAGGCGATTCACGTTGACGGCGCGTTCCTGACCACCAAAGCGGCGCTCAAGCACATGTACAAGGACGATCGCGGCGGCATCGTGATCTACATGGGTTCGGTTCATTCGCATGAAGCCTCGCCGCTGAAGTCCGCCTACGTGACGGCCAAGCACGCGCTGCTCGGCCTCTCGCGCGTGCTCGCCAAGGAAGGCGCCAAGCACAACGTGCGCTCGCACGTGGTATGTCCGGGCTTCGTGCGCACGCCGCTGGTCGACAAGCAGATTCCCGAACAGGCAAAGGAACTCGGCATCAGCGAGGAAGACGTGATCAAGCGCGTGATGCTGGGCGGCACGGTCGACGGCATTTTCACGACGGTCGAAGACGTCGCGCAGACGGTGCTGTTCCTGTCCACGTTCCCGACGGCCGCGCTGACGGGCCAGTCCTTCATCGTGAGTCACGGCTGGTACATGCAATAAGGAGAGGCCCATGGCGCAACGCAATCTCAAGCGGGCGCGCGTGGGCGTGTCCGGCGACGGGGAGGGCGCCGGTCCGGCGCCGGCCACGCACCCGCGCCGGCATCTCCACTTGCCTAACTACGAAACCGTCGCGCTGATGCTGCAAGGCGGCGGCGCGCTGGGCGCCTATCAGGCGGGCGTTTTCCAGGGACTTTACGAGGCCGGCATCGAGCCCAACTGGCTGGCGGGCATTTCGATCGGCGCCTTGAATACGGCGATCATTGCGGGCAATCCGCCGGAAAAGCGCGTCGAGCGGTTGCTGCAATTCTGGGAAACGATCTGCCAGCCGGCCTTCGGGCCGCCGGTGCCGGCTTTCGTCGAACACGCGTTTTTCAATTCCAGCGAAGCCGTACGCAAGGCATTCACGGCGGCGCAGGCGATGAGCGCGATCGTCGAAGGGCAGCGGGGCTTTTTCGTGCCGCGCTTTCCGCCGCCGTTGCCCACGGTGTCCGGGCCGCCGCAAATGGCCAGCTACTACGACACCACGCCGCTGAAAGCCACGCTCGAATCGCTATGCGATTTCGACCGCATCAATTCGGGCGAGATACGTGTGTCGGTGGGCGCGGTCAATTGCGGCACGGGCAACTTCGAGTATTTCGACAATACGCATACGACGCTGCGGCCCGAGCATTTCATGGCGTCGGGTGCGTTGCCGCCGGGCTTCGCTGCAGTCGAGATCGACGGTCAGTACTATTGGGACGGCGGGCTGATGTCAAATACGCCGCTCTACGAGGTGATGCAATCCACGCCGCGCCGCGACACGCTTGCGTTTCAGGTCGATCTGTGGAGCGCGATCGGGCCGGTGCCGGACAGTCTCTCCGACGTACAGGGGCGCATGAAAGACATCCAGTATTCGAGCCGCACGCGTCTCGTGACCGACATGGTGCAGCGTTCGCAGCGCTTCCGGCATGTGCTGCGCGAGGTGCTGGACCGCGTGCCCGTCGAGCAGCGCGACGATCCGTGGTGCAAGCTGGCCGAAGATCTGTCGTGCTCGAAGCGCTACAACGTGATCCACCTGATTTACCGGCACAAGGAATACGAAGGCCACTACAAGGACTTCCAGTTCGGCCTGTCGACGATGCGCGAGCACTGGCAAAGCGGCCTCGAAGATATTCGCCATTCCCTCGAGCAGCCCGATTGGCTCGAGATGCCGGACAACGATGCGGGGTTCGTGACCCACGACATCCATCGGGATTCGCGCTGAGTTTGTATCGAGTTCGCGCTGGTGGGGTTGTTGCCGAAAGAGCCGAAGCATTGGCGCCAGCGCTACCATTGGCGCCAGCGCTACCTTTACTCAGGCAATAAAAAAAACGGCGCCCTTTTCAAAAAGGGCGCCGTTTTCATTGGCGTCTGCCATCCAGCGCAATCAAATACAGCGCGGCCAAGGTCCGCGCCGCGCAATGCCTTACTTCAGCACGTGAGCAATCGCGTTGGCGACCACGTCGAGATTACGCGTGTTGAGCGCAGCCACGCAGATGCGGCCCGTGCTCACCGCGTAGATGCCGAATTCTTCGCGCAGACGGTCCACTTGCGGTGCCGTCAGACCCGAGTACGAGAACATGCCGCGTTGCGCGTTCACGAAGCCGAAGTCGCGGTCGACGCCGGCTGCCTTCAGGCGCTCGACGAGGCCGTTGCGCATTGCGCGGATGCGCTCGCGCATTTCGCCCAGTTCGGCTTCCCACGTGGCGCGCAGTTCGGCCGATGCCAGAACCGCCGCGACTATCGAGCCGCCGTGCGTCGGCGGGTTCGAGTAGTTCGTGCGGATCACGCGCTTCAGTTGCGACAGCACGCGGGCCGATTCTTCCTGGCTGGCCGTGATGATCGACAGTGCGCCGACGCGCTCGCCGTACAGCGAGAACGACTTCGAGAACGACGACGACACGAACACGTTCAGTTCCGCTGCCGCGAAGAGGCGCACGGCTGCCGCGTCGGCTTCGATGCCGTCGCCGAAGCCCTGGTAGGCGATGTCGAGGAACGGCACGAGGTTGCGCGCCTTGACGACTTCGACCACCTGCTTCCACTGCTCGACGCTCAGGTCGACGCCGGTCGGGTTGTGGCAGCACGCGTGCAGCACGACGATGGTGCCGGCCGCGTAGCCGTTCAGCGCGCTCAGCATGCCGTCGAAGTTTACGCCGTGCGTTTGCGCGTCGTAGTACGGATACGATTCGACGACGAAGCCCGCGCCTTCGAACAGCGCGCGGTGGTTTTCCCAGCTCGGATCGCTGATCGCGACCTTGCTGGCCGGATTCACGCGCTTGAGGAAGTCCGCGCCGATCTTCAGCGCGCCCGTGCCGCCCAGCGCCTGCGCCGTGACGACGCGGCCCGCTGCGATCAGCGGCGAATCGTTGCCGAGCAGCAGCTTTTGCACGGCCGCATCGTAGGCGGCGATACCTTCGATCGGCAGATAACCGCGCGGCAGCGCGGCTTCGACGCGGGCCTTTTCCGCGTCGCGCACGGCGCGCAGCAGCGGAATCTTGCCTTCTTCATTGAAGTACACGCCCACCCCGAGGTTGACCTTGGTGGCGCGCGCATCGGCGTTGAAGGCTTCGTTCAGGCCCAGGATCGGGTCGCGGGGAGCAAGTTCGACGGCGGAGAACAGAGACATGATGGATGGGCAGCAGTAGTGAAAAGAGGGCGGCGTCGCGCGCGGGCGGCCTGGCTTCGGGCGTCGGCGGCGTTTCGGGCGTTTGGCGGGAATCTGGCGAAACACGCGGCGAAACGCACGGAGAAACACGCAAAACGAGGCCGGTCCATCGGGCAGCGGCGAGCGAGCGCAACTTCGCATTGTAACGAATCCGGCCGCGTTTTTCGTCCGCCAAGGCGGGCAACCGGCAATTATTTGCTTGAAAAACAGGCACGACGGGGCCACGTGTGGCAGCGGGCAATCCGCGCAGATCCCGTTTGGCGAAGAGGGAGCCCGGCGCCTGTTCTGCGTAACCGCGCCCGATCCCCGCTTCCCGCAACCCGTTAGAATGGTTCTTTGCTCCAAGGCCCGGTGCCGTCCCCATGTCCGAACACCATCTGACTGAAGCCGAAGACACGCTCGACGAATCGAAATTTGTCTCGTTCGAAGGCTCGCCGTTCCGGCTTTACCAGCCCTATCCGCCCGCCGGCGACCAGCCCACGGCCATCGACACGCTCGTCGAAGGCGTCGAGGACGGTCTCGCGTTCCAGACGCTGCTTGGCGTGACCGGCTCCGGCAAGACTTTCACGATGGCGAACACGATCGCGCGGCTCGGCCGCCCGGCCATCGTGTTCGCGCCGAACAAGACGCTCGCCGCGCAGCTCTATTCGGAGTTCCGCGAGTTCTTCCCGCACAACGCGGTCGAGTATTTCGTCTCGTACTACGATTACTACCAGCCGGAAGCGTACGTGCCGCAGCGCGACCTGTTCATCGAGAAAGATTCGTCGATCAACGAGCATATCGAGCAGATGCGGCTGTCGGCGACCAAGAGCCTGATGGAGCGGCGCGACGTCGTGATCGTCGCGACCGTCTCGGCCATCTACGGTATCGGCAACCCGTCCGAATATCACCAGATGATTCTCACGTTGCGCACCGGCGACCGGCTCGGCCAGCGCGACATCATCGCGCGGCTGATCGCGATGCAGTACAGCCGCAACGAAGCCGACTTCCAGCGCGGCTCGTTCCGCGTGCGCGGCGACACGATCGATATTTTCCCGGCCGAGCACGCCGAGATGGCCGTGCGCGTCGAACTGTTCGACGACGAAGTCGAAACGCTGCAGCTGTTCGATCCGCTCACCGGCCGCGTGCGGCAGAAAATTCCGCGCTTCACCGTGTATCCGTCGTCGCATTACGTGACGCCGCGCGACACCGTGCTGCGCGCGGTCGAGACGATCAAGGCCGAGTTGCGCGAACGGCTCGAATTCTTCTATGGCGACGGCAAGCTCGTCGAGGCGCAGCGGCTCGAACAGCGCACCCGCTTCGACCTCGAAATGCTCCAGGAACTCGGTTTCTGCAAGGGCATCGAGAACTACTCGCGGCACTTCTCGGGCGCGGCGCCCGGCGAGCCGCCGCCGACGCTCGTCGACTATCTGCCGCCCGACGCGATCATGATGCTCGACGAATCGCACGTGCTGATCGGCCAGCTGAACGGCATGTACAACGGTGACCGCGCGCGCAAGGAAAATCTCGTCGACTACGGGTTCCGGCTGCCGTCCGCGCTCGACAACCGGCCGCTCAAGTTCAACGAGTTCGAGCGCAAGATGCGCCAGGTCGTGTTCGTGTCGGCGACGCCGGCCGACTATGAGAAGAAGACAGCCGGCCAGGTCGCCGAACAGCTCGTGCGCCCGACCGGGCTCGTCGATCCCGAGATCGAGGTGCGGCCGGCGCGCAGCCAGGTCGACGACGTGCTCGGCGAGATCAACGAGCGCATCAAGGTTGGCGATCGCGTGCTCGTCACGGTGCTGACCAAGCGCATGGCCGAGCAGCTCACCGAGTTTCTGGCCGATCACGGCATCAAGGTGCGCTATCTGCACAGCGACATCGACACGGTCGAGCGCGTCGAGATCATCCGCGATCTGCGGCTCGGCGCATTCGACGTGCTGGTCGGGATCAACCTGTTGCGCGAAGGGCTTGATATTCCCGAGGTGTCGCTCGTCGCGATTCTCGACGCGGACAAGGAAGGCTTCCTGCGCGCCGAGCGCTCGCTGATCCAGACGATCGGCCGGGCGGCGCGCAACGTGAACGGCAAGGCGATTCTCTACGCGGACAAGATCACCGACTCGATGCGCCGCGCGATCGACGAAACCGAGCGGCGGCGCGCGAAGCAGATCGCGTTCAACGTCGAGAACGGCATCACGCCGCGCGGCGTGGTCAAGCGGATTCGCGACATCATCGACGGCGTGTACAACGTCGACGAAGCGCGCGCCGAGTTGAAAGAGCAACAAACGCGCGCGAAATTCGAGGACATGTCGGAGAAGCAGCTTGCCAAGGAGATCAAGCGCCTCGAAAAGCAGATGATGGAGCACGCGAAGAATCTCGAATTCGAGAAGGCCGCGCAGACCCGCGACCAGTTGGCATTGCTGCGCCAGCGCGTGTTCGGCGCGAACGTCGGCGATCATGTGTCCGGCGTCGACTGACGCGCAGTTCATCCGGGGCGCGACCATACGCCGCGCCCCGTTCATTGCACCCGCCCGCGAGCGACTCGCCCGCGCTCCCGCAGCCGCGCAATGCATGGCATCCGGGCCGGCGCCATCGCCGGTGTACCCCGGTTTCATTATCGCTCCCCATTTCCGCCGCCAGCACCCGTTCCCTTAAATCTGCCTTAAGACCCTGACGGCACAAGGCCTGGCGTGCGTTCGCGTTTGTTCTCCCCGGGGATAGATGATAAACTCGACCAATATTGAGAATGGTTCGCATTTAAATTTACATCTGGCTTGCGCGCACTGTTCCAATGGATTCGATTCCAGTCTGATAAAAACAAGGAGTTTCAATGCGGATTTCTTCATTTGCACGTGGCGGCGTAGCCGTGGCGGCCGCTGTCGCGGCGCTCTCGGTATCGGCTGCGGAATACCCGATCGGCAAGCAACAGATCCAGGGCGGCATGGAAATCGGTGCGGTCTACCTGCAGCCGATCACGATGGAACCCGAAGGCATGATGCGCAAGGCATCGGACTCGGATGTCCACCTCGAGGCCGACATCCATGCGGTCAAGAACAATCCGACCGGCTTCGCCGAAGGCGACTGGATGCCGTATCTGCAGGTGCATTACGAACTGACGAAGGCCGGCTCGAACCAGCCGCTGAAGGGCGACCTGATGCCGATGGTCGCAAACGACGGTCCGCACTACGGCGACAACGTCAAGCTGCAAGGCCCGGGCAAGTACCACCTGAAGCTGATCGTCGAACCGCCGATGCAGATGGGCCATACGGCGTTCGGCCGCCACGTCGACAAGGAAACCGGCGTGGGTCCGTGGTTCAAGCCGTTCACGCTCGACTATGACTTCACCTTCGCCGGCATCGGCAAGAAGGGCGGCTATTAATTGCCGCGAAGCGACCGCGAGCCGCGCCGAGGATCGCGTCGCCGTGCCTGAACGCACGGTCGCGCGACGGTCGGGGCGGCTCGGTGAATGCAGCAGACGGCGCGCCGGCGTCCGGTGTGGTAGCCGGGGTCGGCGTGCCGTGTTTTCCGGAAAGGCTCATGGGAATCAACCGAAAGATTGCGATGCTCGCGGCGACGTTCTGGCTGGCGGGCGCGGCTCACGCAGCCGACCTGCCGACCTTTAAGCTCGAAATGAGCGACGGCAAGCTGAACCCGGCGCGCATCGAAGTGCCGGCGGGGCAGCGCATCAAGATCGAGGTGCGCAACACCGGCAAGGGCGCGGCCGAATTCGAAAGCGTGCAGTTGCGCAAGGAGAAGGTATTGGCGCCGGGCGCCGATTCGTTCGTCGTGATTGCGCCGCTCGAACCGGGCGAATACAAGTTTTTCGACGATTTCCACCAGCAGGCGCAGGGCGTGATCGTCGCGAAGTAAGCAGTGGCCTCGCACGCGCGCGCTCGCACGCGGGGCAGCAGAAGTATCGAAGGAGAGCTTGAATGGGTCAGATTCTGTTCATCGTGTGGCGGGAAAGTGTCGAGGCGCTGCTGGTCGTCGGCATCCTGTACGCGTGGTTGAAAAACGGCGACGACGACGCGCGCCGCGGCCTGCCGTACCTGTGGGGCGGCGTGGCGGCCGGGATTATCGCGGCGGTCGCGCTTGGCGCGGCGCTGGTCGGTTTCACCGAGGTGCTGTCCGGCGACGCGCAGGACTACTTCCAGACCGCGATGGTGCTGATCGCCTGCGTGCTGATCGTGCAGATGGTGCTGTGGATGAAGCAGCACGGCCGCACGCTGAAGCGCGACATGGAACAGTCGCTGCAAAAGAGCCAGCGCGATTCGAACTGGTGGGGCGTCGCGGTGCTGGTCGCGCTGGCGATCGCGCGCGAAGGCAGCGAAACGGTGATCTTCCTGTACGGCCTCGGCTTCGGCCAGTCGGGCCACGTCGACGGCAGCCAGATGCTGGCCGTGGCGATTGGTCTCGCGCTCGCGTTCCTGACCTTCTACGTATTGCAGCTCGGCGGCAAGATTTTCTCGTGGCGGCTCTTTTTCCGCGTCACCGAAATCATGCTGCTGTTCCTCGGCGCGGGCCTGTTCCAGACCGGCGTCGACAAGCTGATCGACAAGGAAATCCTGCCGACGCTCGTCGACCAGTTGTGGAATTCGTCGGCGATCCTTGACGATTCGAGCACCTTCGGCTCGCTCGTCGCGACGCTGACCGGCTATCGCGCGCATCCGGCGCTGATGAACCTGATCGCCTACGCGGTCTATTGGGGCGTCGTCTGGTGGCTCGTGCGCCGCGCAACCCGCAAGCCGGCGCAGCAGGCAGCCGGGCGCGCGGCATGAGTACCGTGATGGCGCCGCGGCCGGGCCGTCTCGCGGCGGCCGGCCAGTGGATGCAGCGTCACGGCGCGGCGATCCGCGGCATCCAGTGGATCGTGGTCGCGGTGTACGCGTTCCTGATTATCGTGCCCGCGCTGATGCCGCTGCCCGACGACACCGCGCATCTGTGGAACAACCTGACGCTCGCCGCGCAGTTCGTGTTCTGGGGCATCTGGTGGCCGTTCGTGCTGCTGTCGATGGTGATGCTCGGGCGCGTCTGGTGCGGCGTGCTGTGCCCCGAAGGCGCGCTCGCCGAATTCGCGAGCAGGTTCGGCCGCGGCCGCGCGATTCCGCGCTGGATGCGCTGGGGCGGCTGGCCCTTCGTCGCGTTCGGCATCACGACGATCTACGGGCAGATGGTGAGCGTCTACCAGTACCCGAAAGCGGTGCTGCTGGTGCTCGGCGGCTCGACCTTCGCGGCGATCGTGATCGGCCTGCTGTACGGACGCGAGAAGCGTGTCTGGTGCAAGTATCTGTGCCCCGTCAACGGGGTTTTTGCGCTTCTGGCGCGCCTTGCGCCGTTTCACTACAAGGTCGACGAAGACGCCTGGCGCCGCTCGTACACGAACGGCGAGCACGGGCATCGCGTGATTCCGATCAACTGCGCGCCGCTCGTGCCGTTGCGCAACATGAAGGGTGCGGCGGACTGCCATATGTGCGGCCGTTGCAGCGGACACCGCGACGCGATTGCGCTGACGTGGCGCAAGCCGTCGTCGGAAGTAGTGCAGCTGGGCGACAAGAAGGCGAACCCGTGGGACACCGCGCTGATTCTCTACGGCCTGCTCGGCATCGCGATCGGCGCGTTCCACTGGACTGCCTCGCGCTGGTTCATCGATCTGAAGATGTTCGCCGCGACATGGCTCGTCGATCACGACATCACGTGGCCGCTCGACACCAACGCGCCGTGGTTCCTGTTCACGCATTATCCCGAGCAGAACGACGTGTTCTCATGGCTCGACGGCTCGCTGCTGATCGGCTACATCCTCGCGACGGCGCTCGTCTACGGCACCGCGCTGCTGCTGTTGCTGATGGGCGCGACGCGCATGCTCGGGCGCTTTGACGCAACGCGGCTGCATCATCTGACGCAGGGGCTGATTCCGATTGCCGGCGCGGGCGTGTTCCTCGGCCTTTCGGCGACGACGCTGTCGTTGCTGCGCGCCGAACACGTGCCGCTGTGGTGGGCGTCGGATCTGCGCATCGCGATTCTGGTGATTTCGAGCCTGTGGAGCGCGTGGCTCGCGTGGCTCGTCACGCGCCGCTATAGCGAGCGCTTCGTGCCGCGCGCGCTGGCGCTGCTGTGGTTCGTCGCGGCGCTGGCCGTGGTGAATAGCGCGTGGTGGCTGATGTTCTGGGGCTGGGCGTCGAAGTAGTAGGCGGGAAGTAGGCGAGCGGCGCGCGCCGGCGGCTTCGCGGACTGCCTAGCGTTGGTGCTCGCTCCGCGCAGCCGCCGGCCGACGCGCAGCGAACCGTATCGGCCAAAGGAAAAACCGGCAAAGAAAACCCTAGGCGGAAAACCGCAGCACCAAACAGAAAGCCGCGGGATGTCATCATCCCACGGCTTTTCCATTTTTCCGATTCAGCGACACGCGACGTTTGGCGCATCCGCTATCCAGTGAGAACCAAAAAAGCGGCCTGGCTTGCTGCGACGGCTGGCTTGGTGTCTGCACGAAGGGGTCTAGTTCTCGCGTGCAAGCCGTCGTGGCTGGCTAATGCCTAACACCTCTCTGGGAGGTGGTCCCCACAATACCCTGTACTGACCTCTCGTTCCTTACTTCGTCAGAATCAGCTTGCCCAGCCGCGTGGCACGCAACTGGTAGGTCTCGCCGTTATGGACGATGCTGACGTGACTATGACCCTGTAGCAGCGCGTCGCTGCGCACGACCCGCTCCTGTGTCTCGCCCGGAGCGTTCTTGCGATCCGGGGCCGGCTTGGCCGATGCGTTGGCCGTCGACGACGATTTCGGGCGGCTGGTCAGCGCGGCCGCCGGGCGGCGCAGGCCGAGCGTAGAGGAGCGGTTCAGATCGGTCATTCGTTTGAGCTGTTCGTCGATTCGATGGATTGATTCTAAATGATAACTATTCCTATTTACAAGAAAGAGTAATTTATTGGATTCGACTTCCGATAGGTAGAGGAACGACTCGCCGTACGAGGATCGAGGGCCGTCGTGGTCACGGCCCTGCGTGGCGTGGCGTGGCGTGGCGTGGCGTGGCGCGGGCAGGGCGCCCGCGCGTCATTCAATGCAACGGTCCCGGTTCCTGCTTCGCCGCCACGTATTGGCGGATCAGCCGTACCGTGTCGATATCGTTCTCGCGATACGCCGACTTGACGATCTCCTGCGTCTGCACGGCGTCCTGATCGGTCGAGACGGGCAGCGTGGTCGCATACTCGAAACGCAGGAAGAGCTGCAATTCGTCGGGCTGCTCGATCGTCATCGTGAGCGAGCCGCCGACGTGGTCCGCGGTCGGCAGGATGTCGTAGCGCACGCTGCGGCTTTCTTCGAGCGTGACACGGTCGCGCACGGTGGCCTGGCCGTAGTGCAGTTCGCGTTCGAGGACATTGCCTTCGCGCGACAGGATCGTACAGCTGTCGAGGCCCATCACGAACAGTTGCGGCTGCTCGGCGCGCAGCACGAGTCCTTCCCACAACTGTTCGCGGGTCATCGAGTCGACGAAGGGATTCAACGGATCGTTGATCTGGATAAGGTGTTCGAAATTCAAGACGGCTGCGTCCTATGAAAACATTGCAAACGTTGCGATATCCACCGACCTCTGTCGATCTCCGCGGCCCGCTTGCGCGGGCTCGTCCGCCGGACGTCCGTCACGCGACGGCGAGGGCGGAGCGGATCGAGATCGTATGCGTGAGGATCTTGTGGACCGGACACGCATTGGCAATCTGCAGAAGCCGTTCCCGCTGCTCGTCGGACAAGTCGCCTTCGAGCACGATCTGACGGTCGATCGTGGAGCCGGCGTCGCCGGTTTCCAGCGAGAGCTTCACGCGCACGCCGGCCAGCGGCCATTCCTTACGTTGCGCGTACATCTTCAGCGTGATCGACGTGCAGGCGCCGAGGCTCGACAGCAGCAGCGAGACGGGTGTCGGGCCGCGATCGCCACCGCCGAGCGATGCGGGTTCGTCGGCGAGCCACGTGTGCCTGCCGTCGTCGAAACTGACCTGGAAGTTCGTCGAGCCGATGTGGGCGGTGACGGTGGACTCTGCCATGCGTGCTCCTCTGCGGGGACGAAAAAAGCGCCGCGCGTCGCGGTTCGTTGCAACGAACCCGCGGGCGGCGCGACTCAAAGCGTTATTGTGACCGAATTTACAGGCGTTCGCGGCGTGGTCGGCCAAGGCAGCGGCGGGTTTCAGTGCGTAATCGCGCCCATCCGGCCGGCCTGGTAATCGAGCACCGCCTGGCGGATCTCGCCCTCGCTGTTCATGACGAACGGGCCGTAGCGCACCACCGGCTCCTTGAGCGGTACGCCGCCGAGCAGCAGCACTTCGAGCGGCTCCTCGCCGGCCGAGAGCGTGACCGCGTCGCCGTCGTCCTCGAACACGACCATGGTTTGCGCGGCGATTTCGCGACGCGCCTCGCCTTCGCCGTAGATGCCCTTGCCGGACAGCCCGTAAGCGAACACGCGATAGTCGGCCGGCACGGGCTGGCGGATCGTCGCGCCCGGCTGCAGCGAAAAATGCTGATAGAGGATCGGCGTGCGCGTTTCGATGGCGGCTTTCACGCCGAGCGCTTCGCCCGCGATCACCTTCACGCGCACCTTGCCGTCCGCGGAGGTCGCGACGGGGATGCTCGCCGACGGGACTTCCTGGTAGCGCGGCGCGATCATTTTGTCGCGGCGCGGCAGATTCACCCACAATTGCAGGCCATGCACGCGCCCGCCTGTGCGCACGAACGCCGGGTCCGGCATTTCGCTATGCACGACGCCCGCGCCGGCGGTCATCCATTGCACGTCGCCGGCGTGCAGCGTGCCGGAGTGGCCCGCCGAGTCCTTGTGGCCGAACTGGCCTTCGAGCACGTACGTGACCGTCTCGAAGCCGCGATGCGGGTGATCGGGCGCGCCCTTGGCCTCGCCAGGCGCGTAGTCGACCGGCCCCATTTCGTCGAGCAGCAGGAACGGATCGAAATCCATTAAAAGACGCGTCGGAAACGGCCGGTGGACGATAAATCCGCCGCCTTCAACGGTGCGAACCGACGGGAACGTGCGTTCGATCGTGCGTGTCGTGCTCATCAATATCACCTTGAAAAATGGGGAATAGCGTTATTTTTGAAACATGAGGCTATTATAGGGACCGTTTTTCACGGTACCAGCCACCTTCAAGCAATGGATTGTTCTGCTAACGGAACGATGAGATGAAGATCGATTCTCACAACCTGAACGACCTCATGTACTTTTCGCAGGTCGTCGAACATGGCGGATTTTCCGCTGCCGAGCGCGTGCTAGGCATTTCCAAATCGCGTCTGTCGCGGCGGCTCACGGAGCTGGAGGCGTCGCTCGGCGTGCGCCTGCTGCAGCGCTCCACGCGCAAGCTCGCGCTGACCGAGGCCGGCCAGCTCTTCTATCAGCACTGTCAGGCGATGCTGAGCGAGGCGCAGGCGGCGGTCAACGTGGTGCAGCAACTGCGCTCGTCGCCACGCGGCACCGTGCGCGTGAGCGTGCCGGTCACGATTTCGCAGACCATCCTGTCGGTCATCCTGCCGGAGTTCATGCACCGCTATCCCGAGGTGCGCGTCATCATGCGCGTGACGAATCGCGTGGTCGACCTGTTCGAGGATGCGATCGACGTCGCGCTGCGCGTGCGCTCCGATCCGCCCCAAAACGCCAACATCGTCGTGCGGCCGCTGTGGCGCACGCAGCAGATGCTGGTCGGTGCACCGAGCCTTTTGCAGCAGAATGCACCGCCGCTGACGCCGGCCGACCTGAGCCGCTTCGAAACGCTCGACGTGCCGACGAGCGATGGCCGCCACGTCTACAACCTGATCTCGCCCGACGGCACGCGCCATGTGCACGAACATGAGCCGCGCCTCGTGACCGCCGATCTGATGACGATCCGCGAGGCGGTGCTCGCGGGCGTCGGCATCTCGGCGCTGCCGGAGATGATGTACGGCGCCGCCTTGCGGGCAGGGCAGTTGTCGCCGGTGATGCCGGGCTGGAGTTTTCCGACGCCGCAGCTGTACGCGGTGTTCGTCTCGCGCCAGGGGATGGTGCCGGCCGTGCGGGCGTTCGTCGATTATCTGGTCGAGATGCTCGATCAGGATTCCGGCACGCACATCATGGGTGAGTGCCCGGTGCGCGACGAAAAGGTGGCGCAGGCGGCGTCCACGGCTGCCTCGGCAGTTGTCTCATAGCGCCCGCATCGCCCGCGCGTCAGCCGTATCGCGTTGCGCAAATCGTTTTTAGCATTTAAGCGCGGCCTGTCATGGTTACTTTCAATGGCCGTTTGCTTGAATGCGCGCGCCCTCGGGCCTATAGTGAAATCCCTTCGCTAAGGAGTCTCTTATGCGAAAACTCATGGCCGCTATCATAGCGAGCCTGATAGGGCTGACCGCGCTGTCCGTGTCGAGCACGGCTGTCGCATGCGGTGATAGGAGCTATCAGTCTTCGGCCGATGGCAAATGATCCCGCCGCCCGAAGGCGCCGAGTGCGCACAAAAAAAGGCCTTCATCTGACGATGAAGGCCTTTTACTTTTTGGCTCTTGTTTTTTTAGCCCCTGTACAAGGGGCTTTTTTGCGTTTTCACGCCGATGCGGCGTTACTTCGCTTTGGGCTGCGTGACGAAGCCGATCTTCGTGAGACCGCCTGCCTGCGCCGCCGACATCACCTGCGCGACTTTCTCGTACGGCACCTTGCGGTCCGCATCGAGATGCAGTTCCGGCTGCGGGTTCGCCTGCGCGGCCGCCGCGATCTTCGCGGCAAGCGCCGCGTCGTCGACCTTGGTGCTGTCCCACAGCACGTTGCCGTCCGCGTCGATCGACACCGTCACCTGCGCGGGCTTCGTGTCTTCCTTTTGACTGCTCGCGTGCGGCAGATCGATCTTGACCGCATGACGGATCACCGGAATCGTCACCATGAAGACGATCAGCAGAACCAGCATCACGTCGACGAGCGGCGTCATGTTGATCTCGTTCATCAGGCCGTCGTCATCGTCTCCGGCGAAAGGGCTCATTGCCATCGGAATGCCTCGTCGATCAGTTGGCGCGGGTCGCGAGACGCAGGCCGTCGCGGCTACGCTTGGACGACGACAGGCGCGCGCCCGTCACGAAGAACGCATGCAGGCCGTGCGCGAAGCGGGAGAGCTTCGCGACGATCGCCTTGTTGGCGCGCGTGAGCGCGTTGTAGCCGAGCACGGCCGGAATCGCGACGAACAGGCCGAAC
This sequence comes from Paraburkholderia sp. Ac-20336, assembly GCF_017105025.1. Taxonomy (NCBI): domain Bacteria; kingdom Pseudomonadati; phylum Pseudomonadota; class Betaproteobacteria; order Burkholderiales; family Burkholderiaceae; genus Paraburkholderia; species Paraburkholderia sp. Ac-20336. The sequence goes on from NZ_JAAGPS010000099.1 coordinate 28,758, forward strand.
GCGGTCATGATGAGCGCCTCGCCGACCGGGCCGGCGACCTGGTCGATCGACGACTGGCCGCTCGCGCCGATCGCGAGCAGCGCGTGATAGATGCCCCACACCGTGCCGAACAGACCGACGAACGGCGCCGTGCTGCCGATCGACGCGAGAATCGCGAGGCCGCTCTGCATGCGCGCGACGCTTTCGTCCATCGTGTCCTTCAGGCAGCGCGTGATCCAGTCCGACACGTCCATGCGGTCATGCAGATGCGGCTGCGTTTGATGATGATGGTCGGCCGCTTCCTGGCCCGCCAGCGCGAGCGCGAGGAACGGATTGTCCTGCGGCGTCGAGGAGCCGGCGCCGAGCTTTTCCACGCCGTCGGCGAGATCGTCCGAATGCCAGAACGCCTGCTCGGCGTTCTTCGTGAGACGCTTCAGGCGCATCACGTTCCAGCTCTTGACCACGATCACGCTCCACGACATCACCGACATGATCAGGAGCGCAAGCGCGATGCCGCGCGTCACGAAATCCCCTTGCGCCCACACGTGCGCCAATCCGTAGTTTTGCATTGCAATTCCCTGTTTTTGAAAGCTGCTTCAATCGGTCAGATTGAAGTTGAAAGGCTGGGTGTACACGGCCCGCACCGGCTGGCCGTTCTCGAGATAGGGCTTGCAGGCGCTCGCGCGCACGGCGGAGACCGCGGCGTCGTCGAGGCGGCTGAAGCCGCTGCTTTTCTTCAACTCGACGCTCTCGAGCTTGCCCGTCAGACCGACCACGAAGCGCACGTACGCCGTGCCGGATTCGCCGCGCCGTTTCGACAGCATCGGGTACTCGGGCTGCGCGATGTTGCAATCGATGTGCGAGA
>NZ_JAAGPS010000100.1:0-29198 GCF_017105025.1 Paraburkholderia sp. Ac-20336
CAGCGAATTCCATATGGGCCAGCAGGTCGACCGGCCTGCATCAACGGGCCGGACATAAGCGTGCTGCCTTTACCTGTAGACCAGAAATGCAAACCAGCTTGCAATCCGGGAGGCGTCCACATAAGGCTCTCTGCTCCGCAACTGGGTCAGCGCGACGCACGGTGAAGCCGATGCCGTCCAAAGCGTCACAGAGGCTGCGAGCGGCTCGCCACGCAGCGCGGCGGTCGGTGGTAGGCGTACCGAAGAGCGTGTTGCTCCGCCAGATGCCGTCCACGTCCTCTCCGTGGTCGAACGCAACCGGAATCCAGAGAGTTTCCGCGCTGTGGAGAATCGAATCGAGGCCGTTACGCGTTGGCATACGCGCCTCCGTTAACGAATCGCTCGGTATGGGCGTTGTAGTCGTCTCGGAAGGCGAGGAACGTTTCGGCGCGGTCTTCGCAGAGGTCCTCGCCGAGCAGCGCGAGCTGGCGCGCTTCGCTGTGCTCGGGCAGGGCTTTGACGAGCGCGCCGAAGAGTGCCGCGACGCGCTGGAAAGTTTCACCCGCGACAGCAAACGATCCGCTCGCCCCGTCAACGAGTCCAACCACCTCTTTTGTGTCGATCTCATTACGCATGAAGGCCACCCCCGATTTCGCGGGCCGCGAGCATCAAGCCTTGAATCACTGCGGACAAGAGTTCAGGGCGAATAGAGATGCCCTGGACGGTCGGCACGAATTCGCCAGCGCGATCGACAACCATCAGGCGCACGTCCACGTATTGGCGTCCCCTGTAGGACTTATGCGCTACACGGATGCGTTGAGTGGAGCTTTTCTGGACTTCGAACACCGGGGTTTCAGTGCTCGATTCATGAGGGCGAGTTTGGGCGTTAGCACGCATTGCGGCCTCCAACGTTTGAGTTGAGGGCCCGCTTCCCATCGCCAAATGGGTGGGCGGGCACTGAGCGAGGTTGGCGAACCGGAACGTTGGCACCGGCAGACCCGAAGGTCTCCCCACCCAGGCCCACCCATTGATCGAACAGGCGTGCGAAGGCATACGGACGTAAAAAAACCGCGCAACGGCGGTGGTCCGCCAACATTCTCAGGTCGCCAAACCCGGCGCGCGTTGTCTCGCGCACGGAAAAAGTATACGCGCGGCCGTAAACCAGACGCAAGGGCTTTTTCATGCGGCCCTCCCGAGCAGCTCCGCGAACGGGTTTCCCGGCGGTTTGCGCCCCACATAGCTGTAGCGCAGCACGCGGGCGAGCGCGCCCCATTTCGTCGGCACCTCTTCCCACGAGCCGGAAATGAGGTAGCCGTCCGCGCGCAATGCGGCGATCGTCGAGTGCAAACACGAATCGCCATAGGCGCGCGCATCGAAGCAATTCAGCGTCTTGCCGGCGCGCAGCGTTTCGAGGATGCGGGATTTTTTCGTGCGCGGCTTCGTTGACTCAGGCCACAGCGGAAGCGTAAACTGCGCGGGTTGGTTGTTTTCGGAAGCCGTGGATTCCTTGCTGGGGGCCACGGCTTTTGTCTTTTTGGCGTCCATGCGCGGCCTCCGTTAAGCGATGACCGGGGCGTGGCCGCCGTCTGCTGCCTGTTCGGCCAGCATCCGCGCTTCCCATTCTTCGGCGCACTTGCGCGTGATAACCACGCGGCGGCCGAGGCGGAGCTCTTTCGGTGCTTTGCCTTGCGCCTTGAGGGTGTAGTAGTAGACGCGGCTGAAATGATAGGCCGCGCAGAATTGCGGAATGGTATAGCTCGTTTCCATTTGTCCTCTCTTCATTGATTCGAGGTTGCTCCCCTGAACAACCATGAAGCGAGTCTAAAATTCGACTTTTGGAAACGACGAATAAAGCGAGGGGAGAAAAACAGTGGTGTTTTTTCTCCCCTCGCTTTTTCCAGCTATCGGCTTTTTTGCCCTTCAATCCACGAAGTCATGGACTTCTCGTGCTCGCGAACCTTCTTGATCCAGTAATACGGATCACCGTCGAAATACTCCGCTAAATCAAATACCGCTCGAAGGCATACAAACGCGAATCCTCCTTTCGACGGCGTGAAGAGGTCGAGAATGAGGTTGTCGTAGAACAGCCGATCGAGTTGCAATGTGACGGAGAATTTCGGGTCGCTCAGTTGGAAGTCGTGCGAAGGCAGCGTTTCGCTGGCCTTCTGTGCGGCCGTCGAAAGCCGGGGCAGTAATTCCACCAGGTCGTGCCGCTGCTCCCTCGCGAGAGTCACGGCGCGAAACGGATCTTTCATGAGCTCGCCCGACTGATCGAATGTCGCGAGCATCCAGCCCAAAGCATCACCGTCTAACTGCTCCAGCACTTCCGCTAGGCGCGTCGCGTGCTTCGATAGGGACGAAAGCAACTCGACGCGCCGCTTTTGCTTATCGGGGACGCCGGCCGCCATCTTTTCCATTCCCTGAGCGAATCGCTCTAGCATGGAAACAAAACCGTCCGCGTCCCCCTCAAGAAAATAATCTGGCACATCGTGCTCGGCGCGCTCTTTGCGGATTGCGATGAATTGGCTTTTCAGCGCAGCCTTCGTTTCCTTCGGGAATTTCAGGTCGTCGCGATACTTACCCTTTGTCGGCAAACTCATTGCCAGCAAAGCAAGGTCAATCCGCTCGCGCTCTTGTTCCTCGATCGCTTTGTCGGCGCTCTCGTTGAAATCGTCCATTGAAATCCTCTCGGCCATCATTACCCCTCGTTCGCTGCTTTGGATGCGTCGGATTGCGGCAGCCGGTTCAGCTTTGCGACAGCCGCCGATAAGTGCTCGGGCGCGAGGTGTGCGTAACGCAGTGTCATCGTCAGGTCGGCATGGCCGAGCAGCTCGCGCACGGTGTTGAGGTCCACGCCCGCCATAACGAGCCGGGACGCGAAATGATGGCGCATGTCGTGCCACCGGAAATTGGTAATCTTGGCGTCCTTCAGCAGCTTTTGCCATGCCGTCTTGACGTCCACGCGCACCCCGCCGTCCGCACTCGCGAACACGATCGAGTGATTGGACTGCTCGCGCCACGCCTTGAGCGTCGCGAGCGCCTCATCGTTGAGTGGAATGTGCCGTTGCTTCCCTGACTTGGCCGAAGCGTCGATTACGGTCAGGATTGCGCGATCGAGGCTTACGTGCTGCCAATCGAGTTTGAGCAGTTCGCCTTGCCGTAAGCCGGTGTTGATCGAGAGCAGCACGGCGGGCTTGAGGTGGTCGACAAACTCCGCGGCGCGCAGGCCCGGCATGAGATCGTAGCCGCGCGCAGCGCGCCAGGCATTCGCGCTTTCTCGCGCGGCCCGCTCGCGTTCCTCACGCGCATCGAGTGCGGCGCGCAAGCTGGCTTCCTCGTCGTCCGACAGCCAGCGAACCTTGCCGCTGGGCGCTTGCAATGCCTTGACCTTGCGCATTGGATGCTCGGCGATCACTTCCCATTCGAGCGCCCGAGAGAACAGGCCACGCAGCGCCGACAGGTCGCGATTGACCGTGGACGCACCGATTCCCGCCTTGAGGCGGCCGGATCGCCACTTCTCGATGATCCAGCCGTTGAAGTCGCCGAGTGGCTTGTCGAGGTGGTCCGCGAAAGACTTGCGCAGGCGCGCGAGCGTCGCGGCGCTGCTCCGGGTGTTGGCCGCCAGCCAGTCGGCGTAGCGGTCGTTTATGAACGCCGCGAGGGTCGGCGTGCCGACGATCTTCTCGGCCTCGACCTTTCGGCGCCGACGCTCGAGCACGTCCGCCGTAGTGTCGCCGGCTTTGTCCACGTCGCGCAGGGCTTTCTTCGCCAGTTCGCGCGCCTCGCCGGGGTTCAGGTCCGGCCAGTAGCCGAGCACGCGCCGCCCGCGCGAGCCGTCCGGCTTCGTCCATCGAATTGTGTAGCTGACCCGGCCGGCGGGCGTCACCTTGACCACGAACGCGCGCACATCGGCATCAACGAATTCTTGATACCTGCCGTTCGGTGTGATTGCCCGCAGGAAATCGCGGTCGATTTTGAATCTCTGACCCATGCCCTAGACCCTGCCAAGAAGGCAAAAGTATAGCCTAGGGCCGAATTAGGGCCGATCACGCCGCGAACAGGCAAATACGTGCCTGAACATCGGCGCACTAAGTCATTGATTTTGAAGGAGTCGAAAAACGCCGGTTTACTCCCAAAACACGTTTTTCGACTCTCCGAAGGCAGGGGTTGCTGGTTCGATCCCAGCCGGGTTCAAAACCCCTCAAACAACCGATCAGAAAAAACCAACCCCGCATCCGCAGTCAGCGCCTCGAAGCACGTATCCTCGACAAACGGCAAGCCGGCCGAACGGCGCCCATTCACAAGAAGCCGGATCATGCTCGAAAACGCAATCATGTTCTCGGCGCTTTCGCTGCTTATCGGCTTCTCTCCCGGCGTAAACGACTGAAACACCTCGCCATTCGCTTTAAAGTAGATGGGGATGCCCGGCAATTCCCCGGATATCAAAGAGGTTGCGTACCTTCGCCCGGAAAAATAAGCCTCGGGGTCGGCCAGAATCGAATGACAGAACGGAAGAAAACTATCCAATAGCTGTGTCTCCACAACGTTGAACAGGTGATCCGTAGCAACGGTAATATTGGTTAAGCTTCTCTCCAGTCGCTGACTCGCCCTCTGATGGAATCCGTCCAGCACGCTGTTGAGATCGTGGAAGCCCCACTCCGCCAAAAAAGACGCGGCATGTTGATGTGCCTCGGCGACGTCGATGGTCCCGCTTCCATTGCGCAAGACGTGTTCGATTAACGCAAAATACAATGCGCCCGCCGAAACTTCGACTTCCTTTCCCTCTACTGTTCTAGCGTTTCCCTGCAGCGCAACCCAAAGAAGATAGTTCATCACGGAACCGGCTCCATGGCGGCCGGCGAATTTTCCCGTCAGCAGCAAATCCTCGGCGACACCATTGATCAGCCACGTGTAGGTTCTCGCGTTCGGGCCGCCATGTATCAGTTTCCAGAGAATTTCATATGCTTCGCCCCCAAACAGGTCGTACACGACTTCGAGCTGAACGAGGACGGCACTCGCCTCGAGCAAATGCTTCACGCCGACCCACGAATACACTCCGCTACCGACCACGCCGGCCTTATCCAGCAAAGAATCCAGTTCCGTATACTTCGACACGAATTCCAGCACGTCCTGATCTATTCCGTTCATGGACGGCGCATGCATGGACAAGGGCAGCGGAATAGGTTGCGATGCATTCCTGCTTTGCCAGTCTTTTAGCTTTCGTTGCAGTTTCGGCACATTCTTGTAATGCACGAAGTACTGCCGCAAGATGCGCTGGCCTACGATCGTCGACATCAGATCGTGCGAGTGTCTAGCCTCATGAAAAAAACATGACAGATAGGCGAGAAAGATCCCCACCGTTCTGTCGCTGGGGTCGATCTTTTTGAAGTGCTCGAAATAGTCGCGAGCCGCTTCATTGAATCGGGATTCCGATCGCAGCGTCTCGTCTGGGCCGTGCAAACCCAACAGCCGCTGGACAGCTTGGGAAACGGCCGCCGGGGTTGACTCGAGTCCGAGTCGATCGAAGTCGATGTAGATGGCCAGGCTGTCGGTCAGAGCCTTGGCGAAGCCATCACTGCCATACAGGGCGTTCAACGATCGGCCTTTTCCGCGAGGATCTTGCGAAGCTGTTCGGTGGACTCGGGATCGTCCGTATTCAGCTCGAAAATCGTGCCGTCGGAAAATCGGATTGGAACGACCTTCGACTCCTTTGAGCGCCCCATATATCGCTTGCAAACAAGCTCGATGATCAATTTTGCGGCGATGCCTTGCGCGGCGGCACCCACCACCTTCAGGAGTATCCAGCCGATGGCCGCGCCCGATATCGGATCGAAGGAGAGTTCGTCTTTGGCGGACTCGCTGTCTGGCTCGGGCAGCCGGTAGCTTACCCGGCAGTTTTCGGAAAGCTCTCGTGCAACTTCGGCAACGTCCTGTCCCATGTCGACGGGAAGCTGTATGCCAAACTTCACGGTTTGCTGAGTCATGTTATGCGCTCCTGTTTCTTGATTTGAATTCGGACATGATGCGAAAAGCGGTTGAGCTGCTGCCCAGGCTATGCAGGCGCGCGACAGTCATCAGCACGGCGTCCAGCGGCTGAGCGGACAATTGCGACGCGGGCGGGAGTGGTTTGCCTAATCTCTCGCAGCAGAATAACAATCCCGGTACGTCCTGGACTTTTCCATAGATACGCGCGGCCTGGCCATACACGGTTTCGTGTTGCTGCTTTGGAACGATCTCGTCAATGTAGGGAAGATATCGGTCGACGTGAAACGCCGCGCCGACGTAGTCCTCGATCAGTCCGTAGTAGCTCGCTATACCCACGTGCGCGCCGAGCCGTTCCTTTCGTTGTTCATAAGCGGCGAGATTCAGAATGACCTCGAAAAAACCTCGCGCGGCATCGATGGCGGCATCTGTGGTGTCGTCGGTGGCTTCTGCGCCGAGTTTTAGCCACATGTTGCCGGCAGTGAGCAGATTGGCCAAATAGTATTTCGCGTCGTCTCGAACCCACTTTGCAGCAAGAACACCGAGCCACGCGACGCGTGCCGCAAGCATTGCCTGACCATTGACCTCCAGGTGCTCTGCATAGACGCCCAATTGCTGCGCGAGCCATGGCGTCGTCGCTTTTTCAAGCCACCTGAATTTCTTCTCGCTGATCGTCTCGGCAGACTCCGCGTACTGAATCAGCGATTGGAACCGCTCGATATCCTCAGACGTACGAGCGAGTTTCGCTGTCCCCGGTTCTTCAGGAACATAAAACTTCAGGAATGCCGGCGTCGGGGTCGTCTCGGTCACGGTGAACGTCCAGATAGGTACGGGTAAAACATAGCTGAGCGGAATGCGGCAGGCAAGCCGGATTCGACGTCTTCAGCATGGATGGTTGGCGGGCGCTCTATCAGCTCTGAGCGCAACCGCGTGTTATCGGACGATGCCGGGTGCGAGGGTTCGAGCGGAGCATACGTGGTTCGCGTTTCAACAAGCTTGTTGAAAGCCGCCCGCCCCATTAGAATCCTTCGGTCACTGGGGAGTAGCCTTCCTTCATCCTTTGAAGGAGAGCGCGTCAACATACTTGGCCTGCGGGTCATGGCGCGTTCGACCGGGTCGGTTTGGCGAGACCATTGACGCACTGCCTCGTTCCGGTCGGACGGGCGGCGGTGCGTCATGGGTTCGTCATCTACGTCCGACCGCGGAGTTTGCCCTGTGAATCACCGTCGCCCATCGTCAGTCTCCCCGCGTGTTTTTGCCTTCGCTTATTGCCCGGTTGATCCGGTGAGCGGCCGCGCTTTTCGCGCACAGCCGGGGAGCCACGCATGACCGGTCTGTTCCTCGAGCTCGCCTGCATGCTGGTCGTCATTCTGGTGGCGGCCGAACTCTTCACCAATGCGCTGGAACATCTCGGCGAACGTCTGAAAATCTCCGAAGGCGTGACGGGTTCGCTATTCGCGGCGGTCGGCACCGCGCTGCCTGAAACGCTCGTGCCGCTGCTCGCGATTGCGGGAAGCCAGGCCGGCAGCTCGGTCAATCAGGAGATCGGCGTCGGCGCGATTCTCGGCGCACCGCTGATGCTCTCCACGCTGTCGACGTTTCTGATGACGCTCGCGATCCTGCGCATGCGCGGCGTCAAGGGCTGGATCACGCCCGAGCGCACCGGCTTCACGCGCGACCTCAACTATTTCCTCTGCGCGTTCCTGCTCGCGGCCGTGGCGATGTACGTGCCGCACGAGCAGATCATCGTGCGCGCGCTCTTCAGCGTCGCGCTGGTCGGCGTGTACGTCACCTATGTGGTGATGACGTTCCGCGCATCGGGCGGGCTCGTCGAGGCGGGACACGGCACCGAAGCGCCCGGCAGGATGATGCTCGCGCGCATCGGCGTGCCGACCAATCTCGCGACGATCGCGCTGCAACTCGCGCTCGCGGTCGCGTTGCTGGTGTGGGGCGCAGAGGGCTTCATCCACGGTGTGCGGGGCGTGTCGGCGGCGCTCGGCGTATCGCCCCTGCTGCTGTCGCTGCTGATCATTCCGATCGCCACCGAATTGCCCGAGAAGGTCAACAGCATCCTCTGGGTGCGGCGTGGCAAGGACACGCTCGCGTTCGGCAACATCACCGGGGCGATGGTGTTCCAGGGGACGCTGCTGCCCGCGATCGGCATTCTGCTGACGCCGTGGACGCCGCGTATCGAAGTGGTGACGGGCGTCGTGATTACGCTGGCCGCGGCCGCGTGGCTGCGTATCAACATACGCGAGCGGGGCTTGCGGGTGGGCGCGCTGCTCGTGTGCGGGGTGCTGTATGCCGTGTATCTGACGGTAACGTTGACGCGCTAGGCGCGGCAAAGCGGGATTACCGCTGTGTTATCGGCAGGATTCCGACGGACTTGAGGCCTGTGCCGGCGAATCGCCTGCCGCCCCGGTTTACCGGCGCTTCAGCCGGGGCGGAGCGACGAATATGCGGGTTATTCCATAAAGTTTTTCCTGAGTGGGCCGATACCCCAAACAAGGCGGGCGGCAAACGAACAGCAGTTGCCTCGTTCGCTGATGCCTTGGTCTATACGGCATGTAACGGGCTGACGGCCCCAACAGGAGAATTTTCATGCTCGGAATTAACAGCAACATCAACTCGCTGGTCGCGCAGCAGAACCTGACCAACTCGGGTAGCGCACTCTCGCAAGCAATTACGCGTCTGTCGTCGGGCAAGCGCATCAACAGCGCAGCGGACGACGCAGCCGGCCTCGCCATCTCGAACATCATGCAGACCCAGATCAACGGTCTGACGCAAGGTGTGTCGAACTCGAACGACGGCGTTTCGATGGTGCAAACCGCATCGAGCGGCCTGTCGTCGCTGACGAACAGCCTGCAGCGCATCCGCGACCTCGCAACGGAAGCCGCCAATGGCGGCATGACCGATACGGACCGCGCAGCGCTGCAACAGGAAGTCTCGCAGCAGGTTCAGGAAATCAACCGTATCGCGTCGCAAACGACCTACAACGGCATGAATGTGCTGAATGGTTCGCTCGGCAACGTGTCGTTCCAGGTCGGCGCAAACGTCGGCCAGACGATCAGCCTGAACCTTTCGCAAGGCGTGTCGGCCGCGTCCCTCGGCGGCGGTGCGGTGAAGTCGGGCGATACGATCGCCTCGCTGAACGTCTCGCTCGACTCGAGCGGCAATGCATGGGACCCGACCTCGGCGACCGGTTCCGAAGTCACTCAACTGAACCTCGTGGCGGATGGCTCGGGCGGCTTCTCGGTCACGGACCAGAACGGCCAGGCGTTGACGTGGGGCGCATCGCTGTTCGACACCACCACGACGCCGGGCAAGATCGCGATCAAGGCCGGCAGCGCAATCGATCCGGCTACCGAAGCGACCAAGATCGATGCCATCAACTCCGCCGCTGAAACTGCGGGCACGAAAATCACCGCAGGTACGTCACTCGGCACGCTCACCGGGTTCAGCCTGAACGCAACGACCGGCGCGGACGACTCCGCCAGCCCGCAGTCCACCGACATCACGTCGATCACGGTGAAATCGGACGGCAACTACGGCTACTCGTTCTGGGACCAGAACGGCAATCAGCTGCAGTCGAATAACCCGGCGATTGCCGCTGTGTTCAGCAACTACACGCCGGCTTCGGCTGGTACGCCGGCAAGCCTGGGTGCCCTGACGGGCGGCCTGGCTGGAGCTGCACCTGCAACCTTCTCCGTCGATTCGACCGCCACGACGCAAACCGTCGACCAGGTCGACGTCAGCACCGTCGCAGGTGCTAACAAAGCGATCGAATCGATCGACGACGCACTGGACACGATCAACAACATCCAGGCTACGCTCGGCGCCGCGCAAAACCGCTTCACGGCAATCAGCACGACGCAGCAAGCCCAGTCGACCGATCTGTCGTCGGCCCAGTCGCAAATCCAGGACGCCGACTTCGCGCAGGAAACGGCTGCGCTGAGCAAGGCGCAAGTGCTGCAGCAAGCGGGCATCTCGGTGCTGGCGCAAGCGAACTCGCAGCCGCAGCAGATTCTGAAGCTCCTGCAGTAACACGCTTTACGCAGCATGCGTTCCGCGCCCCGCCGCCGTATCCGGTGCGCGGCACGCAAACCGGTCGGGAGGCTTGCCTCCCGATTGCCATTTCTCAGATCTGAATCGATTCACACGGCATCGCCGAAACACGGAGCCTGTCCATGTCCACCGTATCCTCGACCGCAAGTTCGATCTCCAGCACTGCCGCCGCCACCGCCGCCGCCACGACCGCGGCAGCCAATGCCGCGGTGCAGGAAGCCGCGCAGTCGGTTATCAGCGGCTCGACCGGCAATTCGTCGATGGACGTGAGCTCGCTCGTGACCGCGCTCGTCAACGCCAAGATCGCCGGCCAGGCCGCGACGCTGAGCGCGCAGACAACCCAGGACAACACGGAAATCTCCGCGTACGGCACGCTCTCCGCCGCGCTTTCCGCGCTGCAGGCCGGCCTCACCTCGCTCTCGAACGGCTCGACCGTCAACGACTTCACGGCAACGGCCAGTGGCAACGGCATCACGGCCTCGGCGGGAGCCGGTGCGGTGGCCGGTTCGTATTCGCTCGACGTGGCTCAGGTGGCGACGGCGCAGGTGCTGACATCGACGGGCTATGACGGGACCAAGGCGCTCGCTTCGGGCCCGAGCACGATGACGCTGTCGGTCGGCGGCGCGAGCACGACGATCTCGCTCGACAGCACCAACAGCACGGTTTCCGGCATCGCCGCGGCCATCAACGGCGCGAGCAACAATCCCGGCGTCACGGCGACTGTCGTGAACGGCGCGGACGGCGCGCACCTCGTGCTGCACGCGGCATCCGCCGGCTCCGCGAATGCCATCAGCGTCCAGATCACCGATTCGAATTCGAGCGATCCGCTGAACAATCTCGCCGTGTCGAGCAACAAGGGCACGTCGCTGGCCGGCAACGCGAGCGCGACCGGCGCGCAGCTCAAGGCCAATCAGTCGACCCTCAACGACGGTTCGTCGACCGGCGTCACCAGCACCGCTTCCTGGACCCAGACGACGGCCGCCCAGGACGCCTATTTCACGATCGACGGCACGGGCGTCACCAGTTCGACGAACAGCGTGACGTCCGCACTTTCAGGCATCACGCTGAACCTGTCGGCCGCTTCGGTCGATACGACCGGCTCTTCGCCGCAGACGGTAACAGTCGCCCAGGACACCACCTCGCAGGCCAATGCGATCAATCAGTTCGTCACGCTGTACAACACGCTCGTCACGACGATGGGCACGCTGACCTCGTACACCGCGGGTTCGACGTCGCAAGGCGTGCTGCTCGGCGACACGACGCTGAACATGGTGCAGAATCAGCTCGCCTCGATCGTCGCGACGGGCGTGAAAAGCAACGGCACGACGACGAACCTCGCTTCGATCGGCATTACGCTGGGCGCGGACGGCTCGCTCTCGGTCGACAGCACCAAGCTGAACAATGCGCTGCAGAGCAATCAGGCGACCGTGGCGACGCTGTTCAATTCCACCAACGGCGTCGCGCAACAGCTGAACACCAACATCACCGGCTATCTATCGACCACCGGGATCATCACGTCGCGCACCAACGCGCTCAATACCGACCTGACGAGCCTCGGGACGCAACAGACGTCGCTGTCGACCTATCAGACGCAACTCACCAGTATGTACACCGCGCAGTTCACGGCGCTCAACTCGCTGTTGGCGACGACGAACAACAACTCGCAATATCTGACGCAGCTCTTCGGCGGCACGAACAGCGCCGGCGCGCTGGCCACCAACAAGAACTGAGCGGAACAGGGAGATACGACATGGAACTCGCGGCGCCGATCGATCGCATCTGGCAACTCACCAAGTCCATCGAGCAGGCGGTGGCCGTCGCCGAATGGGAGCGGGCGGCGCAGCTTGCGAGCGAGCGCTCGCCGCTTATCATGTCGCTCTCCGCGCAGCAGGCGGGCGCCGCGCTCGATGTGCTCAAGGCGGTTCAGGCAATCGACGAGCGGATCGCCGCGGAGGCGCGCCTGGCGCAGAACGAGCTCAGTGCTGAATATCGGGCGGCGATGCAGGCGGCCGGTCATGCGGGGCAGTATCAGCGCGTCGCGCAATTCTGACGCCGGTCTGATGCCGGTGCGTCGCGCCGGGTTTTGAGCTGTCTGCGCTCGCCGCGTTCTCGCGGACGCGCGTATCGAGTGCCTTGAGCGACCGGCTTGTCCGCCGGTTTGGCGCCAGGCGCGTGACGTTCGATTCTCCGCGCGCTCGATCGCGTCGCCGAGCGGCATGGCAGCACGCCGGCCGCGATCGCACTTGTCTGGTCGATCGTCCGCCAGAGCGTTGCTGCCCCAATTGCGAGCGCGACCTCGGTCGAACAGCTAAAAAGTCTCGCAAATGCCGTCGAGCTCGCGCTGAGTGCCGGCGATATCCGCGAACTGGACGCGGCGAGCACCCGATGGGACGGGCAAAGCGGGCTGCGAGGCCGACGCGGAGCGGCGGTCGGGCTTGTTGCGCCAGCGCTGGGGAAAAGCCTGGCGCAATCGCTAAACCCCTGGTAGGATGGAGAGTTTCCTGATATGATCGGGAGTGAATTGAGATCTTTGCCTGTTTCGTCAGTGTTTTTTCATTGATGAAAGGTTGGCGAAACGGCAACAGACGCGGCTTTTGCAATACGTCTGTCCGCGTTCCGCGGTGAACTCCCCACCTCTCTTTTCCGGCCTCCGTGGCCGCTTGCCTCTCGCTTCATTATTCGTGGTTTGGCCGGGGTTGTGTTTCTGCCTCGCGTTTGCCTGTTACTGGCCATGAATCGAAGCGACCGGAGGGCCGGCGCGTGAGTGGTTGCCTGAGGTAACCGCCATGCAATTAAACCCGTATCTAGTGATTGAGTTAGGAATTACATGACGACGATTCTTCTGAAGGAAAACGAGCCGTTCGAAGTGGCAATTCGCCGCTTTCGTCGCGCAATCGAAAAGAATGGCCTGATCGCTGAACTGCGTGAGCGCCAGGCATACGAAAAGCCGACCACGGCACGTAAGCGCAAGAAGGCTGCTGCGGTCAAGCGCCTGCACAAGCGTCTGCGCAGCCAGATGCTGCCGAAAAAGCTGCACTAAGCACGCTTTTCCACAGGCCGAACGGCGGTGTGAGCTTCGAAAGAAGCCACATCGCCGTTTTGCTTTTGGGTGCTTGTTTGCGAGAGCCGGGCATAGCCGGTTGCGGATTGGGATGAATGCCGGCGTTTATTGATGCCTGGATTTTGCGTCAGGAGCGCTTTTTTCAGCACGCAGGATCGATCAACGCTGTTTCAATCCGCCTTGCGCTTGCGCACCTTTTTGCCGAGCGCCGCGCATCGTGCGCGACACATACAGGTCGTCTCGTGGTCGTTCACCATGCCGACCGCCTGCATGAACGCATAGCAGATCGTCGAGCCGACGAACTTGCAGCCATAGCGTTTCAACGCCTTGCTCAATGCGTCCGACACGTCTGTCGACGCGGGCGCATGCTTGTACGACTCCCATTCGTTCTGGATCGGTGTGTCGTCGACGAAAGACCATACGAAGTTCGCGAGCGAGCCGTGCTCGGCCTGAATCTGCTGCACGGCGCGCGCGTTCTGAATGGCCGCCTCGATCTTGCCACGATGACGCACGATGCTTTCGTCGGCGACGAGTGTGTCGACGTGTTTCGGCGTGAAGCGCGCGACCTTATCGATGTCGAAGCCGGCGAAGGCGCGGCGATAACCAGCCCGCTTATTGAGTATTGTCGACCACGACAAACCGGCCTGCGCGCCTTCGAGCACGAGCATCTCGAACAGGTGCGGGTCGTCACGCGAGGGCACGCCCCATTCGGCATCGTGGTACTGTGCGAGCGCTTCGCTCGATACCCAGTTGCATCGCTGTGTCACTGTCGCGCTCCCGTGCGGTCATGTCGTTCGCCAGCATAGCCGAAGCGGGACACTCCGCAAGCTAGCCGTTCGGCCAATTGCGAGATTGGAGCCGACCTGCCACGCTACGCGTTATTCACCCACGATACTCATTCGATTCGATGAATCACGACTTCTTTCTGATTGGCGTCGACGGCGGCGGTACCGGCACGCGCGTCGTGCTCGGAGACGCGCAGGGCCGCGAACTGGCACAAGCAACAGGTGGTCCGTCGGGCCTCGGGCTCGGCATCGCGGGCGCGTGGCAGTCCATTCAGAGCGCTTGCGGCGAAGCGTTCGCACGTGCGGGCATGGCGTTGGGCTGGTCGCGCTGTGTGCTCGGTTGCGGCCTCGCGGGCGTCAACAATCGCGACTGGCTCGCCGAGTTCCATGCGCAGGCGCCGAAGCTCGCTGGCCTTGCCGTCGAGAGCGACGCCTATACGACCCTGCTCGGCGCGCACGACGGCGCGCCTGGCGTGATCGTGGCGCTCGGCACAGGCAGCGTTGCGGCATCGCTTGCGAGCGACGGCGAGTTTCGCATGGCGAGCGGCTATGGCTTCCCGTCGGGCGATGAGGCGAGCGGCGCGTGGCTCGGCGTGCGGCTCATCGTCCATGCGCAGCAGGCGCTCGACGGCCGCGTGCCGCTCGACGATCTTGCGCAGGCGCTGCTCGTTCACACAGGCGTGCGGGATCGCGACAGCCTCGTCGTGTGGCTCTGCGCGGCCAATCAGACGGCGTATGCGCGGCTCGCGCCCATCGCGATCGCCCATCGCACGCATCCGTTCGCGGCCCGGCTGCTCAACGAGGCCGGTGCCGAGGTGGGCAAGATGATTGCCGCGCTGGACGCTTCGGCGAGCCTGCCGGTCGCGCTGTGCGGTGGGCTCGGCGCGCCGCTGCGCGAATATGTGCCGCAAGCGTATCAGGCGCGTTTGCGGGAGCCGCTTGCCGATTCGGCGCACGGCGGGTTGCAACTGGCCCGGCGCGAAGCGGCGCGGCTCGTTGGCTGATTGGCTGATGTTCGGCAACCGAAGGCTGAGGACGCTTGTAGCTTTGTGCTCGTCGTGGTGCTGTTACGCATGCCGCTTAAAGTGGAGCTGCCAATGCGATCAGTCCGGCCTATTCACCTGCGGCAGCCGCCACGCCCGCCAACGGTAAAATACGCACTTTGACGCTGCCCTGACGGCTCACAACCGCCGGTTCTCACCATGTACAAAGTCATCGCCACGGATCTCGACGGCACGCTGCTCAACGCCGACCATCAGGTGGACCCGTTCACGGTTGCCACGGTGCGCAAGCTCGAACGCGACGGACTGCAGTTCGTGATCGCCACGGGGCGGCATTATTGCGACGTCGCGGGAATTCGCGACCTGCTCGGCATCAACCCGTATCTGATCACGTCGAACGGCGCGCGCATTCACGCGCCGGACAACACAGTCATTCACGCCGACGACCTGCCGCCTGCCGTCGTCCAGCGGCTCGTGCAACCTGACATTGCCGGTGCGCATGGCCGCGCGATCGTCAATCTGTTTGCCGACGCGGCATGGCTCATCGATCGCGACGCGCCCGATCTGCTGAAGTTTCATCAGGACTCGGGCTTCACCTATGAAGTGACCGATCTGCCGAATCACGATGGCGCCGACATCGCGAAGGTGCTGTACATCGGCGATCCGGCCGATCTCGCGCAGATCGCGGCCAATATCGAACGCGAATTCGGCGAGCGCCTGTACGTAACTTATTCGTTGCCGGATTGTCTGGAAGTGATGACGGCGAATGTGTCGAAGGGGCGCGCGTTGCAGATCGTGCTCGAGCGCCTTGGCATCGATGCCGCGCAATGCGTCGCGTTCGGCGACAACATGAACGACATCGATCTGCTCGAAACGGCCGGCCATCCGTTCATGATGAACAACGCCAATCCCGACCTCGTCACGCGTCTGCCGCATGTGCCGCGCATCGGCAACAACTTCGAGGCGGGCGTGGCGCACCATTTGCGCAAGCTCTTCTCGCTCGGCGACGAACTGGCTTCCTGAACCGGAATGAAACCGGCCCGCATTCGCTTTCGCGGAGGCGGGCCGGTGGTGGCGCGAACGCCCGATCGTGCGGGCTTCGATTGATCGCGAACTGCCGATTGATGCCAATGGCGAGCCAGCCGGGCTGGCGCAGCGTCATCCACGCCGATTCCCGATACAACCCAGCCGACGTTCAACCCGCCTCGGCTCGATTCTCAATCCCGCCAGCCACGATGCCCGCCGCGATCGTCGCGGCCCCAGTGGCGGTCGTTGTGACCCCAGCCGCGGTCATAGCGGCGATAGTCGCGGTAGTAGCCATGATCGTAGCGATGATTCCAGCCGCCGTAGTACACCGGCTCCGGTGCCGCGTAGACGCGCGCGGGGGCGGCATAAACCGGAGCGCCGAGCGACAGGCCGATGTTCAGATCCGTATGCGCTTGCGCGACTCCGCATGCGCCCGCCGCGAGTCCGGCAGCAACCAGCAGGTGAGTGACGATGCGTTTCATGTTGTTCTCCTGTGAAGCGACGTAGGTTTGTCGCACAGGACCAATGTACGCACCGAGGGCGGTTCGGACTGCGACGAGATGTTACGGACTGCAAGCATCGTCGAGGCAATCGAAGGGCGCCGGAAATCTGATGCGTTCGCGGCGGTCATTCGCCGCGTCGCGCCGGATGCACCGCTATGTAAGGCTGTACGGCTGACGGGCGCATCCGGCCGCGTCGCGTATCGCTCGTTGCATACGACCCACGTCGCAACGCGCGTAATAGCGGCTTACATTTGTATTACCCGATTAATCGGCCGCATTCGCTGAAGCGCCGCTTGCGGCCGCCGATGCAGCCGGCAGTGCCGCGCAAGGGCAATCGGCCGCGCGTCCGTCCAGGCCTTCCCGATCGTGTTTGAAGCTCGCACGAGGCGTGCCGTTTTGCCAGTCGAGCCGAACGATATAGATGCTGTCGAAATCCGCGCTGCGCCACTTCGGGACGTCGGCCGCGTTGCCGCCATATGCGCTCATCATTTGCCGCGACAGTTTTTCGATCAGCCGGTGTTCCCATGCGATGACGATCAGCTTGCCCTGGTTGGCCGGATCGGCGAGCGCATTGCCCAACTGGTCGATCTGCGCAAAACCGTACGGCGTTTGCACGGGCATCTGAAATTGAATGGCGGTCGGCTCGATCGTCGCGAGCGGACGGACGTAATAGTAGGGATGGCCGTTGTCGTCTTTCTGCTGACCGGGATCCGGCGCGTAGATCGCATCGGGTTTGCCGAATTTGGCGGCGATGACGGCCGGCAGGGCGAGAGCACGGTTGAGCCCCTGGCAGTCGAGCTGACCGTAGCCTTGAGCGGGTTTCTCGCCATGTCGAACGAAGACGAGCGTTTCGATATTGCCGTCTGCCTTCTCCGTGACCGCCGCTGCAGGCGTCGCCGCATGCGCCGCCTGCAGCGCGAGTACGCCGGCGCACAAGCTGCCGATCGAAAGTGCTGCGCCATGCAGCCATCCACGGAAACGATTCATCGGTCACCCCTGTGCAAAAGGCCGTGATGTCGTCCGATTCTAGCAGCGCGCTTCCTTAATACGCGGTGGCTGGCTTATGCCGCACTCTCGTTCGATTGCATAAAAAACGGGCGCCGTAGCGCCCGCTTTTACTGATTGCGCCATTCACGCAATTTACACAATTACGCTTTGCACAAGCGCTTCGTCAATCGAGCGCCAGTTGCTGTGCATTGTCGCTGCGATTTTCGGCGAGGAGCGGATAAACGACGCCCGCGATTACCGCGCCGATAATCGGCGCAACCCAGAACAGCCACAGCTGATCGACCGCCGCGCCGCCGACGAACAGCGCCGGGCCGGTCGAGCGTGCCGGGTTGACCGACGTGTTGGTGACCGGAATCGAAATCAGGTGGATCAGCGTCAGGCACAGGCCGATCGCGATCGGTGCGAAGCCGGCCGGCGCGCGCCGGTCGGTTGCGCCGAGGATCACGAACAGGAAGAAGCCGGTCATCACGACTTCGCAGATGAACGCCGCGGCGAGCGAGTAATGGCCCGGCGAGTGCTCGCCGTAACCGTTCGTGGCAAAGCCGCTGGCGACGAGATCGAAGCCCGGCTTGCCCGACGCGATCAGCGACAGCACGAACGCACCGAGCACCGCGCCGATCACCTGCGCGACGATGTACGGCAGCAGGTCACGCACCGGAAAGCGGCCGGCGACGGTGAGGCCGACGCTCACGGCCGGATTCAGATGGCAGCCGGAAATATGGCCGATTGCAAACGCCATTGTCAGCACGGTCAGGCCGAATGCGAGCGACACGCCGACGAAGCCGATGCCCAGACCGTGAACCGGCCCGGCAAAATTCGCCGCGAGAACCGCGCTGCCGCAGCCTCCGAGTACGAGCCAGAAAGTGCCGAAAACTTCGGCGACAAGGCGCTTTGACAGCTGCATGATTGGTAATCCTAAAAAAGTGCTCAGGGAGCATGAATCGCTAACGACGAAAACATGCCTTGAGCGCGCAATTCTAGTCAGCAGAATCCAATTCGAGTGTCAAGAATTGTCAAGGCTGTGTCGCTTATGGGGATTATTATGGGATAAACCGAAGGTTTTACAATTCACCAGATTTTAATAATTATCAGAGGAAATCTTCATAAATGGGTATTATTGGCCATTGCGAATTTTTATAATTACAGTTAGTCTGCGGTCGAATGAGTTCTAGAAAAGGGGAGAACCGAATGTCTCAATATGCAGACCTCAAGGCGCAGATCGCCAAATTGCAGGCACAGGCAGAAGAAGCACGCCGCACGGAGATCGACAATGTCATCGCTGACATCCGCCAGAAGATCGCCGAATACGGTCTGACCGCGCAGGATCTCGGCTTCGCAGTCGCCGCCAAGCGCGGCCGTCCGCCCAAGAAGACGCCGCTGCCGGCGAAATACCAGGACCCGAAATCGGGCAGTACGTGGAGCGGGCGCGGCAAGCCGCCCAAGTGGATCGTCGGCAAGAATCGCGAGCGCTTTCTGATCGGCTCGGTCTGAGTTCGCGGCCGTGGCTGTGAAAGCGGGCTGAAGGTTTTTCGGCCGCCGCTTTTATCGGCGATGGGGCGTGCGATATGAAAGCTCAGCCATGCCGGCATTAAAAAAAGCCGCCCCCGTGGGCGGCTTTTTCTTGGCGATCACGAAGATTACCGTGATTTCCCCGCACGCAAACGATTTCCATGCCGGATTTGTCCGCTATGGGTTCGTTTGAAGCGAACGGCTCAGTCCGTTATTCAAAGCCCGCTGAAAGCAGCCGGAAGCAAAAGTTTCCGGCTGCCTTTCAAACGGGTTTAGCCGACCGCCACCTGGCGCAATACCGGGCGGCTCGCCGTTTCAATCAGTGCCGAATAGCCGTCGATATAGTTCTGCGCCATCGTTTTCGAGCTGAAACGGCGTTCGAATTGCGTGCGGATTTCGCTGCGCGACAGCTCGTCGAGACGCTGCAGCGCGGCCACCGCGCCCTGCACGTCCTCGACGATGTAGCCGGTCACGCCATGATCGATCACTTCCGGCACCGAGCCGCGGTTGAACGCGATCACCGGCGTGCCGCACGCCATCGACTCGATCATCACGAGGCCGAACGGCTCCGACCAGTCGATCGGGAACAGCAGCGCCTTCGCGCCCGACAGGAACTCGGGCTTCTGCGCCTCGTTGATCTCGCCGACGAACTCCACATGCGCCATCGACAGCAACGGCTCGATCTCGCGCTTGAAGTACTCCATGTCGACCTTGTCCACCTTGGCGGCGATCTTCAGCGGCAGACCGCTTTGCGCAGCGATCTTGATGGCTGTATCGACGCGTTTTTCGGGGCAGATGCGGCCGAGGAACGCCAGATACTCGGGCTTCCTGTGCGGCTGCGGCGTGAGCAGTTGCTCCGGCAGGCCGTGATAGATCGTGTTGAGCCAGTTGGCCTGCGGCAGCGGAATCCGCTGCGAATCCGAAATCGACACGACCGGCACATGCGAGAACGCGTCGAACACCGGTTGCAATTCAGGCAGATCGAGACGGCCGTGCAGCGTCGTCACGAACGGCGTGTCCATGGTCGTGAAAAGCGGAAACGGCATGTAGTCGAGGTGAAAATGCAGTACGTCGAACTCGTGCGCGACCTTGCGCACCTTTTCCAGCATCAGCACGTGCGGCGCCAGTGCGTCGCGAATCGTCGGATCGAGGCGCAGCGCGCGCGGCCAGCATGCCTCGAGATTCGCGGACGTGACCGAGTCGCCGCTCGCGAACAGCGTGACGTCGTGTCCGAGGTCGACCAGTGCCTCGGTCAGGTACGACACGACGCGTTCGGTGCCGCCGTAGAGTTTCGGCGGGACGGCTTCATACAGCGGCGCAATTTGTGCGATTCGCATGCGGTTTCTCCTGTGTCAATCGGAGTGGACGCTTTGAGGCGTGCTCCGATCCCTTGCGAAAAGGGGGGGGTTACTAGGGGCTTCGCGCTGCGGCGCTCGAATAGCGCGAGGAGCGAATGCCACGGACGGCTGGGCGCGGTTTGCCCCCGCCCGAGGGGTGCTCCGAATCGGCATCGGGTAATCCCTTAGCTTCATTATCGGGATGAACCGCGCTAATTCGAGTTATTTTTCAAACGCTTAATGTTGTTACAGCGCGAAACATGAGCCGCTACAGCTCAATCGACAGGCTGTCCCGATACTCGGGACGCGTGTTTGCGCATAGTAAACAAACACTCAAAAACGCGTACGCGAGCCGAGCAAGCCGCGCGCCCGGGCGATCGGACGGCAATCGGGAATCGTCTAATAGGGCTTTATTGCAGAGCGGTGAAAAGGTCTTATAATCATCGGCCACCGCCCCGCGGTGCGACGATAGGCCGCTGCAAACTCACCATTCGGCACATGGCATCGCCCCGGAAATTCCCAAAGTGCATAGCACGTCCCTGCCCGCGCGCCGCTTCATCCCATTTATTGCATCGGCTCAGCCTGGTATGTAGGAAAAATTCCTACATAAATGACGGATTAATCCGTCAAAAAGGCAGGGTGTCTCTCCGATTTTCGGCAGCTCCCCCTTTCGAGACAATGCTTGCAACACAGGAAACGAGCCGATTCGCACACTTCGGGTGAATGCGTTCGAGCAAACGTTTTCGCAAAATGGCCTGACCAGCCAGATAAACGTCCGGGGGGAAATCATGAGCACGAATAGCGATATGCTCAATGAGATCAGAGAAGTTAACCTGTCTTATCTCCTGCTCGCGCAGCGTCTGCTGCGCGAAGACAAGCCTATGGGCATGTTTCGCATGGGAATCTCGGATCAGCTCGCAGAGGTGATCGCCAATCTGTCGCTGGCGCAGACCGTCAAGCTGGCGGCGTCCAACCAGATGCTGTGCCGTTTCCGTTTCGACGACCACGCCGTGCTGTCCGCCCTCGCGGACAAGGACAAGGCGAGCGTCGTCGCGCAGGCGCACTCGGCAATCCTGATGGCGAGCCAGCCGGTCGAGCAACTCGGCTGATGGCCGGTAAAAGCGTCGTACTCGAAGTCAGGGAAATCACTCTCGCCATCGAGCTGATCGAACTCGGTGCGCGTCTGCAGTTGCTGGAAGCGGAAACCAGCCTGTCGCGCGACCGGCTCATCAGGCTGTACAAGGAACTGAAAGGGGTATCGCCGCCCAAGGGCATGCTGCCGTTTTCGACCGACTGGTTCATGACCTGGCAGCCGAACTTTCATTCGTCCCTGTTCTACAACACCTACCGCTTCATCACGGACCACGGCGGTTGCCGCGCGATCGAGTCGATCGTGAAGAGCTACCGGCTCTATCTGGAACACGTTCAGTTGCACGGCGACGAGCCGGTGCTGAGCCTCACGCGCGCATGGACGCTCGTGCGCTTCTTCGACTCCGGCATGCTGCAGATGAGCACCTGCTGCCGCTGCGGCGGACACTTCGTCGCCCACGCGCACGAACCGCGGCGCGGCTTCGTCTGCGGGCTGTGCCAGCCGCCCTCGCGCGCGGGCAAGACGAAGAAATCGGCTGAGCGCGCCGGCACGCCCGCGAGAACGGCAACCGTGGGGATGGCCGGCGCCAGGGCGCGCGGGGCAGGCAACGTCCGCGACGCCGTGGGCGCAACCGCCGCAGCTACGGCCACGGCCACTGCTGCCATGCGTGCCGTCAATGCAGTCAATGCCGCGCGCACTGCCATGACGCCCGAGCCCGTCGTCGTCGCCGCTGGACCCTGATCCTTCCCCTAACGCCCCTCAATACCTCGGGCGCACACCCGAGCGCAGCAGCGCTTTTCCCCGAAAGTTTTCCGCACGACTGCCGTAAACAAAACTAACGACGGCTCCCGTCGCTTTTTTGTGAGGGCTCGGCAGTGCTGATTTTCGTGGGAACACTCGTGACGCTATTGTCCGTTTTCGGCGGTTACGCGCTCGAAGGCGGCCATCTCGGCGCGCTGCTGCAACCCGTTGAAGTGCTGATGATCGCCGGCGCCGGATTCGGCGCGTTCATTCTCGGTAACGGGATGAAGACGATCAAGGCAACGCTGCGCGTTATCCCGACCCTGTTCAAGGGGGCCAAATACAACAAGGACGTCTATATGGAGCTGATGGCGCTCCTCTACGTCCTGCTCGCGAAGGCGCGCAAGGAAGGCACGCTGACGCTGGAAGCCGACATCGACGATCCGTCGAAGAGCCCGATCTTCACGCAGTACCCGAAGATTCTCGCCGACAAGCACATCATCGAATTCCTGACCGACTATCTGCGCCTGATGGTCGGCGGCAACATGAACGCGTTCGAGATCGAGAGCCTGATGGACGAGGAGATCGAGACGCACCACCAGGAAGGCGAAGCGCCCGCGCACGCGCTGACCAAGGTCGGCGACGCGATGCCGGCGTTCGGCATCGTCGCCGCGGTGATGGGCGTGGTCCACACGATGGCCTCGGCCGACAAGCCGCCCGCCGTGCTCGGCGAGATGATCGCCCAGGCGCTGGTCGGCACCTTCCTCGGCATTCTGCTTTCGTACGGGCTGATCGGGCCGCTCGCGAGCGTCGCCGAGCAGCGCGTGACCGAGTCGACCAAGATGTTCCAGTGCATCAAGGTGACGATCCTCGCGAGCCTGAACGGCTACGCGCCGGCCATTGCCGTCGAGTTCGGCCGCAAGGTGCTCTTCTCGACCGAGCGCCCGTCGTTCGCCGAGCTCGAAGAGCACGTGCGCCGCGTCAAGGCCAAATAACCAGGCGGCTAAACCGATGAGCAAGGACAAAGACCGCGCGATCGTCGTCAAGCGTTCCACGCCGAAGAAGGCCGGCCACCACGGCGGCGCGTGGAAGCTCGCGTACGCGGACTTCATGACCGCGATGATGGCGTTCTTCCTGCTGATGTGGCTGCTGAGTTCGGCGTCCACGGTGCAGTTGCGCGGCATCGCCGACTACTTCAACCAGCCGCTGAAGATCACGCTGTGGGGCGGCGATCGCAGCGCGGAGGATTCGAGCATCCTGAAGGGCGGCGGGCGCGACATCTCGACCGACGCGCAGGGCGTGACCCGCTCGACCGACGGCAGCAGCAGCCGCGCCGAGCGCAGCGCGTCGCACAACAACGAAGACTCGGTGAAGCAGTTGCAGGGCGAGCTCGAACGCCAGGAGCAGGTGCGTCTGCACGACCTGCAGGTCAAGCTGATGGCCGCGATCGAGGCGAATCCGGTGCTGCGGCAGTTCAAGCAGCAGATCCGCATCGACTCGACGCTGACGGGCCTGCGCATCGAGATCGTCGATTCGCAGAAGCGGCCGATGTTCGCGACCGCCAACGACGAAGTCGAGCCGTACATGCGCGACATCCTGCGCGAGATCGGCCACACGCTGAACGACGTGCCGAACCGCATCATCGTGCAGGGCCACACCGACGCCGTGCCGTACGCGGGCGGCGAGAAGGGCTACAGCAACTGGGAGCTGTCGGCCGATCGCGCGAATGCGTCGCGCCGCGAGCTGATCGCGGGCGGCATGGACGAAGCGAAGGTGATGCGCGTGCTCGGCCTCGCCTCGACGCAGAACCTGAACAAGGCGGACCCGCTCGATCCGGAGAACCGCCGCATCAGCATCATCGTGTTGAACAAAAAGTCGGAAGAGGCGCTCGATCACGACGACTCGACGACGACCACCTTGTCGGACGACGCAGCAGGCTCGAAGCCGTTGCTGCAAAAACTTGCGCAGCCGGCGACGGCTGCACCGAAGCCGACGGCGTCAACGCCGCCGGCCCAGTAACAGGAACAGGATTCGGCCGCCGGGCCGGAACGCGCCTCGCCGGCGCGCTCCGCCCGGGGCCGGGGTTTAAGCGCAGCGAGGTTTTCATGATCAGGCACATCCTGGCAATCGACGATTCGGCATCGATGCGGCAGATCCTTGCCGCGACGCTGACGAGCGCCGGCTATGAGGTCACGCTCGCGGCGGACGGCAACGAGGGGCTCGAAAACGCGCTCGCGACGTCGTTCGATCTCGTGCTGACCGACCAGCACATGCCGGGCCGGACCGGTCTCGATCTGATCGCCGCGCTGCGCGGCAATCCGGCGTACCAGGCGACGCCGATTCTCGTCCTCACGACGGAATCGGGCGAGTCGTTCAAGAGCGCGGCGCGCGAGGCGGGCGCGACCGGCTGGATCGAAAAGCCGCTCGACCCGGACCTGCTGACCGAACTGGTCGCGGCGCTGGCCGAGCCGGAAGCGACCTGACAGGCGGAACCGGTGCGGCAAGCGCCACCTTCGGACACAGTACATAGCTCTCGACGCGGCTGCACGGCAGCTCACGCTCAGACAGGAACTCTCGCGGTGACCCAGGCATGACACTCGACATCACACAGTTCTATCAGACCTTCTTCGACGAAGCGGACGAACTGCTCGCGCAGATGGAGCAACTGCTGCTCAATCTGGACGTGGCGCGCCCGGACCCCGAAGACCTCGCGGCGATTTTCCGCGCCGCGCATTCGATCAAGGGCGGCGCGGCGACCTTCGGCTTCACTGCGCTCACGGAGACGACGCACATTCTCGAATCGCTACTCGATCGCGCGCGCAACAACGAACTCGTGCTGCGCAAGGACATGATCGACACGTTCCTCGAAACCAAGGACGTGCTGTCGGGCCAGCTCGCCGACTACCGCGCGAGCGCCGAGCCCGATACGGCGGTGGCGCGCGCGATCTGCGCGAAGCTCGAACAGCTGCATGCGGAAAGCCGCATGGGCGGCGCGCCGGCAGAGGCACCGGCGGCGGCCGCACCGGTCGCAGCCGCGCAGGTACAAGTGCAGGCACAGGCACGCGCAGCGGAACACGCAGCACCAGAACAAAACGGCACCCCGCCCGAGCACGTCGTCGAACAGGCGGTGCAAGCGGCGGCGGGCGAACGGACCGGCGACGGCGAGGCAGAAGCCAAGGCCGACGGCGCCGGTCCTCATCTGAAAATTACGCTACGGGGCGTGGGAGAGAAAGACCAGGAACTGCTTGCCGAAGAGCTGGGCAACCTGGGCAATATCGTCGGGCAGGTCAAGAGCGGCAGCGATCTGATGCTGTGGCTTTCGACCGACGTACCTTCCGACGACATCATCGCCGTGTGCTGTTTCGTGATCGACGAAAGTCAGATCTCGATCGGCCGCGGCACCGCACCGGCGGATGAGGCGCAGCAAGGCGAACCTGGAACGCCCGATGCTGCCGCTCAGTCGCCGGCGCAAACCGTGTATGTCGCGAGCGCTGTTCCGGCGGCGCAGCCGGTCGGTTACGCGGAGCATGCGGCCGTGTCGGCCACTGCGGTCTCACTGGCTGCGCCCGCGGGCGCAGCCAGTGAGACCGGCGGCGCCGAGCCGGGGGCGTCGTCCGCCGTGTCGGTGCAAGCGGTTCAGGCGGTTCAGGAGGCTCAGGCAACAGCGGCGGCGAAGCCCGCTGCCGGCGCACCCGCCGACCCGGACCGCAAGGCGGGCCGGACGGCCGCGGCGGCGGCCAATGGCGAAGGCAGTTCGATTCGCGTCGGCGTCGAGAAGGTCGATCAGCTAATCAACTTGGTGGGCGAACTGGTGATTACGCAGGCGATGCTTGCGGAAACCACCAGCACGTTCGACCCGGCGCTGCACGACCGGCTCTTCAACGGCATGGCGCAACTCGAACGCAACGCGCGCGATCTGCAGGAAGCGGTGATGTCGATCCGCATGATGCCGATGGACTACGTGTTCAGCCGCTTCCCGCGTCTGGTGCGCGATCTCGCGGCGAAACTCGGCAAGGAGGTCGAACTCGTCACCTTCGGTCAGGCGACCGAGCTCGACAAGAGCCTCATCGAACGGATCATCGATCCGCTCACGCATCTCGTGCGCAACAGTCTCGACCACGGCATCGAAACCGTGGAAGCGCGGCGCGCGGCGGGCAAGGATTCGACTGGCCAGCTGGTGCTGTCGGCGGCGCACCACGGCGGCAACATCGTGATCGAGGTCAGCGACGACGGCGCGGGCCTGCGCCGCGACAAGATTCTCGCGAAGGCGGCCAGGCAGGGCATGCAGGTCAGCGACACGATGAGCGACGAGGAAGTCTGGAACCTGATCTTCCTGCCGGGCTTCTCGACGGCGGAGCAGGTCACGGACGTGTCGGGCCGCGGCGTCGGCATGGACGTGGTGAAGCGCAACATCCAGTCGATGGGCGGTCACGTCGAAATTACGTCGCACGCGGGCAAGGGCAGCACCACGCGCATCGTCTTACCGCTCACGCTCGCGATTCTCGACGGCATGTCGGTGAAGGTCGGCAACGAGATTTTCATCCTGCCGCTGAACTTCGTGATGGAGTCGCTGCA
The DNA here is from genome assembly GCF_017105025.1 of Paraburkholderia sp. Ac-20336. Classification (NCBI taxonomy): domain Bacteria; kingdom Pseudomonadati; phylum Pseudomonadota; class Betaproteobacteria; order Burkholderiales; family Burkholderiaceae; genus Paraburkholderia; species Paraburkholderia sp. Ac-20336. Next base: position 26,663 of record NZ_JAAGPS010000100.1, read on the forward strand.
GCCGCTGGCCGAAGACATCTACACGGTCGCTAACGGCGAGCGCGTGGTGCGCGTGCGCGGCGAATATCTGCCGCTCGTCGCGTTGCACGAAGTGTTCAACGTCGCGGATGCGAAGCAGGACCCGACCCAGAGCATCGTCACGATCATGCAGACCGAGGGGCGCCGCTTCGCGATGCTGATCGACGAACTGGTCGGCCAGCAGCAGGTGGTCGTGAAGAATCTGGAAACGAACTACCGCAAGGTACACGGCATTTCCGCCGCGACCATTCTCGGCGACGGCAGTGTCGCGCTGATCGTGGACGTGGCGGCGCTCAATCGCGAATCGCGTCATGCGCATGGGCACGGCGCGATGAGTCTCGCTTGAGGCCGGGCATGAGCGGCGCAAGAGGCACAAGAGGTATGAGCGGCACGATCGCGCGGGCGGCATCCGCACCGGCAGTCTCCGCAACACACATTCAACCCATTTCATCCCAACCGTTTGGGGGCTAACGTGGCAGAAGTCCAATCCATCAATTCGAGCGCCGCGAGCGGAGCGAACGGTCGCCGCGACACGCAGCAGGCGGACGCCGGCGGTCAGGAATTCCTCGTCTTCACGCTCGGCGCCGAAGAGTACGGCATCGACATCCTGAAGGTGCAGGAAATCCGCGGCTACGACAACGTGACGCGCATCGCCAATGCGCCCGAGTTCATCAAGGGCGTCATCAACCTGCGCGGCATCATCGTGCCGATCGTCGACATGCGCATCAAGTTCCATCTGGGCCGCGTCGAGTACGACCATCAGACCGTCGTGATCATCCTGAACGTCGCGCATCGCGTGGTCGGCATGGTCGTCGACGGCGTCTCGGACGTGCTCACGCTCGCGGTCGACCAGATCATGCCGGCGCCCGAATTCGGCGCGACGCTGACGACCGAGTACCTGACGGGCCTCGGCACGGTCGACGGTCGCATGCTGATCCTGATGGACATCGAGAAGCTCATGACCAGCTCCGAGATGGCGCTGACCGAAACGCTCGGCGTCTGAGCGCCGCGTGAACGGCAGCAGCAAGGCAAACCGCAAGGAAAACATGGCAATGGGAGCGTCAAGATGCTGAGCAGGTGGTCGATCCGCACCTCGCTGACGATGGTGGGGATTTTTCTGGTTGCGCTGACCGTGGTGGCCGGCGCGCTCGGGCTGACGGCGCTCAAGCGCGCCAGCGCCTCGCTCGATCGCCTCGCGCGCGGCGAGTTCGTCGCGATGCATGCGCTCGACGACGCGTCGGCGTATCTGCTGCGCGCGCGCGTCGCGGTCGACCGCTTCAACACGATGACGGCGGCGGGCAATGCGGAAGAAGCGAAGCAGACGCTCGGCCGGGCGCAGGAATTGCTCGATAAGGGCAATCAGAGTTGGCAGGTGTATCTCGACACGCCGAAGCACGGCGTCGATCAGGCGTTGCTCGACGACGTGGCCACCAAACACACGACCGTGATGCACGACGGCGTGGACGCGGAATTCGCCGCATTGAACGCGAACAACCTCGACGCGTATCACGCGATCGCCGACATGAAGATCAGCCCGATGTTCATCGCCTACGACACGGCTTCGGCCGCGGTCATCAAGGCGTTGCAGCAGAGCGTGCTCGATCAGCAGGCGAGCGCGCAGTCCAATGCCTCGCTGATGATGACGCTGATCGGCGCCGTGACCGTGCTCGCGCTGCTGCTCGTGTTCGGCATCCGCTTCGCGCTGGGCCGGCTCATCGTGCAGCCTCTCGCGGACGCGACCGCCTGCTTCGAGCGCATTGCCGCGGGCGATCTGTCGGGCACCGTCGAGGTGTTCAGCCGCAATGAAATCGGCCGGCTGTTCGACGGCATCCGGCGCATGCAGGAAAGCCTCGCGACGATGGTGCGCGCGGTGCGTAGCAGCACCGAGTCGATCGATACCGGCGCGCGCGAAATCGCCATGGGCAACACCGATCTGTCGCAGCGCACCGAGCAGCAGGCCGCGTCGTTGCAGGAAACCGCGTCGAGCATGGATCAGCTGACCGGCACCGTGCGGCAGAACGCCGAGAACGCGCGCCAGGCGAGCCAGCTTGCCGTGAACGCATCCGACATCGCGACGCGCGGCGGCGACGTGGTGAGCCAGGTCGTCACGACGATGCAGGCGATCGCGAGCAGTTCGAACAAGGTCGTCGACATCATCGGCGTGATCGAGGGCATCGCGTTCCAGACCAACATCCTCGCGCTGAACGCGGCGGTCGAGGCCGCGCGCGCCGGTGAGCAGGGGCGCGGCTTCGCGGTCGTCGCGGGCGAAGTGCGCAGCCTCGCGCAGCGCAGCGCGAGCGCCGCGAAGGAGATCAAGGAGCTGAGCGGCGATTCGGCCGACAAGGTGCACAGCGGCTCGGAACTGGTGGGCCGCGCGGGCACGAAGATGGACGAGATCGTCCAGGCGGTGCGGCGCGTGACCGACATCATGGGCGAGAACAACGCCGCCTCGGAAGAGCAGTCGGGCGGCAGAGTGGGAGAGAGTCGGGGAGGGAAAGGTGGTGAAGGTGAGCGGAGA
>NZ_JAAGPS010000101.1:0-28529 GCF_017105025.1 Paraburkholderia sp. Ac-20336
TGGGGCCGGCGGGCTGCCAGCGATAGAGTGGCAACTGCACGCCGTCGGCGGTCGTCACCGACGCGCGCGGCGGCGCGTCGCTGCTGGGGTTGCCAGCGAGGTTGCCCGCGCTGGCGCGCACGGTGTGGCTCGGGGGTGTCGGCATGGCTGCGGCGTGTCCTGGTTGGATGTCGCCCGATCATAGTCGCTGCGGCACGGGGCACGCGAGCTTCGCGCACCGTACATCCCTCTAATGCTTTCAGGTTATGAAAAGATCGGAATTGATTATTAAAGAGTATGTCGCCGCTGCGGTAGAATGGCGGCCTCAAATCCCAATAAAAGCAACGGCGGCCGCTTGCCGGGAGCACCATGCTCGCCGGCAGTCGTCGCCGTTTCGTTTTCCATGATTGAAATACGCAATATTTCGCAGCGGTTTGCCGGGCCCCGGGGCTGGGTCGAGGCGCTGCACAACGTCAATCTGACGATTCCGGCCGGCGAGGTGTTCGGCATCATCGGCCGCAGCGGCGCCGGCAAGAGCACGCTCGTGCGCACGATCAACCTGCTGACGCGGCCGTCGGAAGGCAACATCGTCGTCAACGGCCGCGATCTGACGACGCTGCCCGCCGCGCAGTTGCGCGAGGCGCGCCGCGAGATCGGCATGATCTTCCAGCACTTCAATCTGCTGTCCTCGCGCACGGTGTACGAGAACGTCGCGCTGCCGCTCGAACTGGCCGGCATGAAGCGCGACGAAATCGAGGCCAACGTGCTGCCGCTGCTCGACCTCGTCGGCCTGTCGGCGCAGAAGGACCGCTATCCGGCGCAGATCAGCGGCGGCCAGAAGCAGCGCGTCGGGATCGCGCGCGCGCTCGCGAGCAAGCCGAAGGTGCTGCTTTCCGACGAAGCGACGTCCGCGCTCGACCCCGAAACGACGCGCGCGATTCTCGATCTGCTCAAGCGTATCAACCGCGAACTGAACCTCACGATCGTGCTGATCACGCACCAGATGGACGTAATCAAGCAGGTCTGCGACCGCGTCGCGGTGCTCGACGCGGGCCGTGTCGTCGAAGAGGGCAAGGTTATCGACGTGTTCCTGCAGCCGCGCCACGAAGTCACGCGCGCGCTGATCGGCGACGTGATCGCGCAGGAATTGCCGCCCGCCATGAAGGCGCGCGTCGCGCAGCGTCTGAAGACCGGCAGCGGCCATCTGCTGCGCCTCGCGTTCACGGGCTCGGGTGTCGATCAGCCGATTCTCTCGGAGACGATCCGCCGCTACGAACTCGACTTCAACATCCTGTACGGCCAGATCGACGAGATCCAGGGGCAGGCGTTCGGTTCGCTCGCGGTGCTCGCGGGCGGCGAGCCAACGAAGGTGGCGCAGGCGCTCACGTATCTGCGCGAACAGGGTGTGGTGGTCGAGGAGCTTTCGCATGTTGAGTGAAATGTTCGATATGTTCGTCCAGTCGTTCTGGGAAACGCTCGTCATGGTGGGCATTTCCGGACTGATCGGTGCCGTGGTCGGCGTGCCGCTCGGCGTGCTGCTATATCTGACCGACCGTCAGGGCGTGCTCGAAAACGTCGCCCTCAATCGCGTGATGGGCGTGCTCGTGAATGCCGTGCGCTCGACACCGTTCATCATCCTGCTCGTCGCGGTGATTCCGTTCACGCGGCTCGTCGTCGGTTCGTCGATCGGCACGGCGGCCGCCATCGTGCCGCTGACGATCTCCGCCGTGCCGTTCATCGCGCGGCTGGTCGAGACGGCGCTGCGCGAGGTCGACCGCGGGCTCATCGAGGCCGCCCAGGCGATGGGCGCGACCACCCGCCAGATCGTCTTCAAGGTGCTGTTGCCCGAGTCGCTGCCGGGCGTGGTCGCGGGGCTCACGATCACGTTCGTGTCGCTGGTCGGCTATTCGGCGATGGCCGGTGCGATCGGCGGCGGCGGTCTCGGCGACCTCGGCATCCGCTACGGTTATCAGCGCTTCCTGCCCGAAGTGATGCTCGCGGTCGTGCTGATCCTGATCGTGTTCGTGCAACTGGTGCAGTCGTTTGGCGATTGGCTCGTGCGTCGTCTGAGCCACAAATAAACCCACCGGGGTTATAACCCGCTAGAAGAGTCGGAGAGGGTCCATCATGCAACGTCGCTTCATTCTCAAGCTGGCTGCCGCGCTCGGCGCGGCCTCGCTGTTCGCCATGAACGCGGCGCACGCCGAAGACACGATCAAGGTCGGTGTCACGGGCGGTCCGCATGCGCAGATCATGGACGTCGTGAAGACGGTCGCCGCGAAGAACGGTCTCAACATCAAGATCGTCGAATTCTCCGATTACGTGCAGCCGAACGCGGCGCTCGCGAGCGGCGATCTCGACGCGAACAGCTATCAGCACGACCCGTATCTGCAGGCGCAGGTGAAGGACCGTGGCTACAAGCTGATCCGTATCGCGGACACCGTCACCTACCCGATGGGCATCTACTCGAAGAAGCTGAAGACGCTCGCCGAACTGCAGCCAGGCGCGAAGATCGCGGTGCCGAACGATCCGACCAACGGCGGCCGTGCGCTTCTGCTGCTGGAGAAGCAGGGGCTCATCAAGCTGCGCGCCGACGCGGGCCTGAAGGCGACGCCGCTCGATATCGTCGAGAATCCGAAGAAGCTGAAGATCGTCGAACTCGACGCGGCGCAGATTCCGCGTTCGCTGGGCGATGTGGATGCCGCCGCGATCAACACCAACTTCGCGATGGAAGCGGGCCTGAAGCCGAAGCAGGACGCGATCGCGATCGAAGACCCGAAGGGGCCGTACGTGAACATCATCGCGATTCGCGAGGCTGACAAAAACAAGCCGTGGGTCGCGAAGCTGGTTGCCGCGTATCACTCGCCTGAAGTCAAGCAGTTCATCGACAACAAGTTTGGCGGCTCGGTCATTACCGCCTGGTAGCCTGGTAAGCCGACGCTCGCCAACTTCGCAAGAAGAAGACGACGGCAAGGCGAAATTAGAGGTGCGAGTCGGAGCCCGGGGTTGTCTCCCGGGTTTTTTAGAGATTAAAATAGAACGATCGTTCGATATTGCCGTTGCGCCGCGGAGGAGCGATATCCTCCCGCTAATGCGCCCGCGACAGGGCTGCCATGAGGGCAGTCGCTATAATGTTCGTCGGGTTGACGTATTCGTAACTTTGGAGCGTGTGCATGAAAATTCTGGTGCCAGTGAAAAGAGTGGTCGACTACAACGTGAAGGTCCGGGTCAAGTCGGACGGCACGGGCGTCGACATCGCAAACGTGAAGATGTCGATGAATCCGTTCGACGAAATCGCGGTGGAAGAGGCGGTGCGCCTGAAGGAAGCGGGCGTGGCGACCGAGGTGATCGCGGTGTCGGCGGGTGTGGCGCAGTCGCAGGAAACGCTGCGCACGGCGCTGGCGATTGGAGCTGACCGTGCGATCCTGATCGAATCGAACGAGGAGTTGCAGCCGTTGGCCGTTGCAAAGCTGCTCAAGGCACTGGTCGACAGGGAGCAGCCGCAACTGGTGATCCTCGGCAAGCAGGCCATCGACGACGATTCGAACCAGACCGGCCAGATGCTCGCCGCGCTCGCGAATCTGCCGCAGGCCACGTTCGCCTCGAAGGTTGTCGTGGCAGACGGCAAGGCCACCGTGTCGCGTGAAGTGGACGGCGGCGCGGAAACGCTGTCGCTGACGCTGCCGGCCGTCGTGACGACCGATCTGCGCCTGAACGAGCCGCGCTACGTGACGCTGCCGAACATCATGAAGGCGAAGAAAAAGCCGCTGGAAACCGTGAAGCCCGAAGACCTCGGCGTCGATGTCACGCCGCGTCTGAAGACGCTGAAAGTCGCCGAGCCGCCGAAGCGCTCCGCCGGTGTGAAGGTGCCGGATGTGAAGACGCTGGTCGGGAAGCTGAAGACCGAAGCGAAGGTGATCTAAGGGGCGAGGAAAGAAATGACGAATCTTGTAATTGCAGAGCACGACAACGCGTCGATCAAGGCCGCGACGCTGAACACGATCGCAGCGGCACAGAAGATCGGCGGTGATATTCACGTGCTGGTCGCGGGCCACAACGCGCAGGCCGCAGCGGACGCCGCCGCGAAGATCGCGGGCGTGGCGAAGGTGCTGCTGGCCGACGCGCCGCAACTCGAACAGGGCCTCGCCGAGAACGTCGAAGCGACGGTCGTGAACATCGCGAAGAACTACTCGCACATCCTCGCGCCGGCGACCGCTTCGGGCAAGAACATCGCGCCGCGTATCGCGGCGAAGCTCGACGTCGCACAGATCAGCGACATCACGGCGGTGGACTCGCCGGACACGTTCGAGCGTCCGATCTACGCGGGCAACGCGATCGCCACCGTGCAGTCGGCTGACCCGATCAAGGTCATCACGGTCCGCACGACGGGCTTCGATGCAGTGGCAGCCGAAGGCGGCAGCGCGGCGGTCGAGAAGATCGAAGCCGCCGCCGACGCGGGCATCTCGCAGTTCGTGAGCCGTGAAGTGACGAAGCTGGACCGTCCGGAACTGACGAGCGCGAAGATCATCGTGTCGGGCGGCCGGGGTCTGGGCAGCGGCGAGAACTACACGAAGGTTCTGGAGCCGCTGGCCGACAAGCTCGGCGCGGCGCTGGGCGCCTCGCGCGCGGCGGTCGACGCGGGCTACGTGCCGAACGACTATCAGGTGGGTCAGACCGGCAAGATCGTCGCGCCGCAGCTGTACGTCGCGGTCGGCATCTCGGGGGCAATCCAGCATCTGGCGGGTATGAAGGACTCGAAGGTGATCGTCGCGATCAACAAGGACGAGGAAGCGCCGATTTTCAGCGTCGCCGATTACGGTCTGGTCGGCGATCTGTTCACGCTCGTGCCGGAACTCGTGACCGAACTCGGCTAAGCGCCGCGGCGCCTGAAAAAGGCTGCCGACAGCAAGCGAAGGGCGCAGGACCGATCAAGTCCCGCGCCCTTTTTTCATATCAAGGGAGGAGAACCGACATGAGCTATACGGCGCCCATCAAGGACATGCTGTTCGTGATGAAAGAACTGGCCGGACTCGAAGACATCGCGACGCTGCCCGGCTTCGAGGACGCGAACCTCGACACGGCCCAGGCCGTGCTCGACGAATCGGCGAAACTGTGCGGCGAAGTGCTCGCGCCGCTGAACGTCGAGGGCGATCGCAATCCGAGCAGCTGGAAGGACGGCGTCGTTACCGCGACGCCGGGTTTCAGGGACGCGTTCCGCCAGTTCGCCGAGGGCGGCTGGCAGGGCGTACAGCATCCGCTCGACTATGAAGGGCAGGGACTGCCGAAGCTGATCGCGACGCCGTGCGTCGAGATGCTGAACGCGTCGAACCTGTCGTTCGCGCTGTGTCCCCTGCTGACCGACGGCGCGATCGAAGCGCTGCTGACGGCCGGCAGCGAAGCGCAGAAGCAGACCTTCGTGCCGAAGCTGATCTCGGGCGAATGGACCGGCACGATGAACCTGACCGAGCCGCAGGCCGGCTCCGATCTCGCGCTCGTGCGCACGCGCGCCGAGCCGCAGGCCGATGGCTCGTTCAGGCTGTTCGGCACGAAGATTTTCATCACGTGGGGCGAGCACGACATGGCGCAGAACATCGCGCATCTGGTGCTCGCGCGCACGCCGAACGCGCCCGAAGGCGTGAAGGGCATTTCGCTCTTCCTCGTGCCGAAGTTTCTCGTCAACGAGGACGGTTCGCTCGGCGCGCGCAACGACGTGCATTGCGTGTCGATCGAGCACAAGCTCGGCATCAAGGCGAGCCCCACCGCGGTGCTGCAGTTCGGCGATCACGGCGGCGCGATCGGCGAGTTGATCGGCGAGGAGAATCGCGGCCTCGAATACATGTTCATCATGATGAATGCCGCGCGTTTCGCGGTCGGCATGCAGGGCGTCGCGATCTCGGACCGCGCGTACCAGAAGGCCGTCGCGTATGCGAAGGAGCGCGTGCAGAGCCGTCCCGTGGATGGTTCGGCGAAGCAGTCGGTCGCGATCATCCAGCACCCGGACGTGCGCCGCATGCTGTCGACGATGCGTGGCCTCACCGAGGCATCGCGCGCGCTCGCGTATGTCGCGGCGTCGCACTGCGATCTCGCGCATCGTCATCCGGACGAAGCGACGCGTGCGCAGCATCAGGCGATCTACGAATACCTCGTGCCGATCGTGAAGGGCTGGAGCACGGAACTGTCGGTCGATGTGACGAGCCTCGGCGTGCAGGTGCATGGCGGTATGGGCTTCATCGAGGAAACGGGCGCCGCGCAGTACTACCGCGACGCACGCATTCTGCCGATCTACGAAGGCACGACCGCGATCCAGGCGAATGATCTGATCGGCCGCAAGACGCTGCGCGACGGCGGCAAGGTTGCGAAGGAACTGCTTGCGGGCATTGCCGGAACGGTTGAGGCGCTGGGCGCGCAGCAAGATGCACAACAGGGGCAGGCGTTTGCGTCGATGAAGACGCAGCTTGCGCAGGGGCAGCGGGCGATGAACGCGGTCGTCGATTTCGTTCTCGCGAATGCGAAGGGCGATCCGAATGCGGTGTTCGCGGGCAGCGTGCCGTATCTGAAGCTCGCAGGCATCGTGCTCGGCGGCTGGCAGATGGCGCGGGCGATGCTCGCGGCGTCGGCGCGGCGCGCCGACGATCCCGCGTTCCATGACGCGAAGATCGCGACCGCGCGGTTCTACGCGGAGCATGTGCTGCCGCAGGCGGCGGCGCTCGAAGTGGCGATCGTCAATGCGAAGGGCGGCGAGGGCGTGCTGGCGTTGTCGGAGGATCAGTTCTGAGCGCGGATGGGTGACGCGATCGTGGCTGGATGATCGGCGGACGTTCTCTGGATGTTCATGCTGTTCATGCCGGCTGCAATGCAAACGGCGCCTCGTGAGGCGCCGTTTGTTTTTGCGATTTGGGTTTTGCTGTTCGCACTCAGCGATGCTTGCTACGTCCGTATCAACGCATCGGCATGCCGTTCGATGCCGAGGTCAACGTTGCTTGCGCCGCTCGATCACGCATAAGCCGGCCGATGCTCGCCCGCCGTCTCACCCAGATAGCGATGCACCGACAGATCGTCGGCGCGGATGGCAGGCTGCTTGCCCGACATCAGATCGGCCAGCAACTGGCCCGAGCCGCACGACATTGTCCAGCCGAGCGTGCCATGCCCCGTGTTCAGGAACAGGTTCGGCACCGGCGTGCGGCCGACGATCGGCGTGCCGTCCGGCGTCATCGGCCGCAGACCGGTCCAGAAGGTCGCCTTCGACGTATCGCCGCCGCCCGGGAACAGGTCGTTCACGCACAGTTCGAGCGTTTCGCGGCGCGCCTGGCGCAGCGATTTGTCGAAGCCGACGATCTCGGCCATGCCGCCGACGCGAATCCGGTCGTCGAAGCGCGTGATCGCGATCTTGTAGGTCTCGTCGAGCACCGTCGACACCGGCGCGGCCGCCGCATCGACGATCGGCGCGGTGATCGAGTAACCCTTCAGCGGATAGACCGGAATCTTCACGATGCCGTCGAGGAAGCGCGTCGAGTACGAGCCGAGCGCGACCACGAACGAATCCGCACGCACCAGTTCTCCGCTGCATTGCACGCCGGCGATGCGGCCGCCCGCTATCGCGAGCGCGTCGATCGGCGTGTTGTAGCGGAACTTGACGCCGAGTTCTTCGGCGAGCGCGGCCAGGCGCGTCGTGAACATCTGGCAGTCGCCGGTTTCGTCGCCGGGCAGACGCAGGCCGCCCGTGAGCTTGTGCGATACCGCGGCAAGCGCCGGTTCGGCCTGTGCGAGTTCGGCCGCCGACAGCAGTTCGTACGGCACATTGGCGTCCTGCAGCACGGCGATGTCTTTCGCGGCGCCGTCGAACTGCTGCTGCGTGCGGAACACCTGCAGCGTGCCGCCGGTGCGGCCTTCGTAGCGGATACCGGTGTCGGCGCGCAGCGCCTGTAGACAATCGCGGCTGTATTCGGCGAGGCGCACCATGCGGCTTTTGTTCACCGCGTAGCGCGACGCCGTGCAGTTTTGCAGCATCTGCCACATCCATTGCAGCTGGAACGCCGTGCCGTCGAGACGGATCGCGAGCGGCGCATGCTTCTGGAACATCCACTTGACGGCCTTCAGCGGCACGCCCGGCGCAGCCCACGGCGACGCATAGCCCGGCGAGATCTGGCCCGCGTTGGCGAAACTGGTTTCGAGCGCCGGGCCGGCCTCGCGGTCGATGACGGTCACCTCGTGACCCGCGCGCGCAAGATAGTACGCACTCGTCACGCCGACCACGCCACTGCCCAAAACGACGACTCGCATAGCTGCTCCAGATATTTCAGAAAGGTGAGTAGGGCGGTGGCGTTCGCCGGAGGTGTCGAGTTGGCTCGATTCACGTTCGACTCGTCAGTGCTAACCCGAGGTGTAACGCGGTTTGCCCAGTGTTAACCGCTATACTATTAACAGCCCGTCAGGTTTTGTTATCGTATTTTCATCATTTTCAGAAAAAACATCATGCGTACACAGCGCCAGCCCGTGCGGGCCCTCGACAAGCTCGATCACAAGATCCTGCGGCTCCTGCAGCAGGACGGCCGGATGGCGATGAAGGACCTCGCGGAGCAGGTCGGGCTGTCGGTGACGCCGTGCATCGAGCGCGTCAAGCGCATGGAGCGCGACGGCGTGATCATGGGCTACCACGCGCGCGTGAACCCCGCCGAGCTGGGCGCGGCGCTGCTCGTGTTCGTCGAGATCACGCTCGACCACAAGAGCGGCAACATGTTCGACCAGTTCCGGCGCGAGGTGCAGAAGATCCCCGAGGTACTCGAGTGCCATCTCGTCTCGGGCGACTTCGATTATCTGATCAAGGCGCGCATTGGCGAGATGGCCGACTACCGTAAGCTGCTCGGCGACATCCTGCTGCAGCTGCCGGGCGCGGTGCAGTCGAAGAGCTATGTGGTGATGGAGGAGATCAAGGAGACGCTGACGATCGCGGTGGGCGAGTAGCGGCTCCTAGGCGGCACAAGAGGGAATAAAGGCGCAAGGGCGCGCGGCGGCGGCTTCAGCGCCCAGTTCGCGGGCGTGGAAACAACGCTCGACAAACGGCGTAAACACTGTATATTTATACAGGTATTTTGCGCCGTTTTTTTTTGTTTGGACGTGCGTTTGTGTAGCTCTTGCCGTGGCTTGCCGTGACCGATCCCGACACCTCTTCCATTCCCGAATTTCCGATTGCGCCGCCTGCGCCTCGCAAGGGGCGCGGGGCGGTGACGAACCTGCAAGGCCGCTACGAAGTCGACCAGCGCGAAGCGGTCGACGACGGCTGGCTGCCGGGCGCCACGGAAGACGGCGAGCCGAGGGCGCTGCGCACGCAGGTGTTCGAGGAGCGCGCCAGGACCATCCTCACGCGCAATGCGTCGCCGGATATTCCGTTCGGCGTGTCGTTGAATCCGTATCGCGGCTGCGAGCATGGCTGCATCTATTGCTTTGCGCGGCCGACGCACAGTTATCTGGGACTGTCGCCGGGGCTCGACTTCGAAAGCCGTATCTACGCGAAGATCAATGCGCCGGAATTGCTCGAACGCGAGCTGTCGAAGAAGTCCTATGTGCCGGAGCCGATCGCGCTCGGCGTGGCCACCGACGCATGGCAGCCGGCCGAACGCGACTTGCGCCTGACGCGCCGTGTGATCGAAGTGCTCAGCGAACGCAGCCAGCCGTTCGCGGCGATCACCAAGTCGTCGCTGATCGAGCGCGACATCGACCTGCTCGCGCCGATGGCCGCGCGCGGGCAATTCATGGCGGCGATCACGATCACCACGCTCGATGCCGACATCGCGCGCACGCTCGAACCGCGCGCGGCCACGCCGTCGCGCCGTCTGCGCGCTATCCGTACGCTGAGCGAGGCCGGCATTCCGGTGGGTGTCAGCATTGCGCCGGTCATCCCGTTCGTCACCGAACCGGACATGGAGCGCGTGCTCGAAGCCTGCGCGCAAGCCGGTGCCAGCAACGCGAGCTATATCGTGCTGCGTTTGCCGTGGGAAGTCGCGCCGCTCTTCAAGGATTGGCTGAGCGCGCATTTTCCCGACCGGGCCGAGCGGGTCATGAGCCGCGTGCGCGACATGCGCGGCGGCAAAGACTACGACTCGTCGTTTTCGACGCGCATGAAAGGAGAGGGTTTATGGGCGGACATGCTCAAGCAGCGTTTTCACCAGACCGTGCGCCGTTTGGGGCTGAACGGGCGCGACCGGGGCATTCTCGACATGTCGCACTTCCGGCGGGGCGAGCCATCGCGTGAGCGGGAAGCGTCACGCGACAATCCGCAATTGAGGCTGTTTTAGCGCGGTGCCTGGAACCCGCCCGCTGGCCGTTACTGCGAGAGCGCCTTGGCTGCTTCCACCTGACTCTCGAAGTAGGTCTGGAACGAGACGGCGAGGCCGGTCATCAGCAGGAACGCGCCGATCAGCAGCGAAAAGATGACGATGAAAATGACCGTCCAGCCGGAGCGGCTTTTGCGTTGGGTGTGGGCGTTGAACTGCGCGTCCCATTTCTGATCCGGACGCAGCCCGTAGACGAGCGCGGCAAGAAACGCGGCGAAAAGCGAAATGGCGCCGATGGTCGCGAGCACCCAGCCGAGTATCGACGCGCGCTCGGTGGCGATCAGCAACATCACGCCGGGAATGCCGATCAGCGTGCCGATCAGATGCGCCCAGCCGTAAATGTCCCGGGTGCCGTACAGATAGAAGCGATGGGCGCCGAGGCTGCCGAAAAGGAACGCGAGCGCGGCGGTAATGGTCTTGGATCTGAAGCGCGGGGAAGTCGAGGCAGCGGTGGACATGGACGCGTGGGCAGAATGACGGGCGGTCGAAAGGAGCGGCAGGAGCGGCGCGCCGCATGGCGCGGACCGACGCGCATTCTACGCCTGCCGCGCGCGGGAGGTCACATTGCGACTAGGCGCGGGGCTGAAGGCGGGTAGGGAGCCGGCCGTGAGGGCTGAACGTTTGTGTAAGGGTGTTTGCGGCAACGCAGACGTCTCGTGCGGACGGATTTTCTTCGGCGCGGCCCGCAGGTTTGGCGGGTGCTGCAGAGGGGCTGCCCTCGGGGTTGTCGGGCAAGCCTGCGAACGATCGCTAAGGCGCCGAATACGTCACGCGATAGATCGCGCCGGCGTAATCGTCGCTGATCAGCAGCGAGCCGTCGGGCAGCGGCAGCACGTCGGCGGGACGGCCCCAGACGGTTTCGCCCGGTTGTAGCCAGCCTTCGGCAAAGACTTCCTGGCGCGCGTTGCCGCCGTCCGGATCGGCGATCACGCGCACGACGCGGTAGCCGGACTTCTTGCTGCGATTCCAGGAGCCGTGTTCGGCGATGAAAATGTTGTTGCGGTAGTCGGCCGGAAACATCGCGCCGTCGTAAAAACGCATGCCGAGCGCGGCTACGTGCGCGCCGAGCTTGGCGACGGGCGGTGTGAACTCGCTGCACGCGTGGTCCTTACCGAATTCGGGGTCGGGCGTGTCGCCGCCGTGACAGTAGGGAAAGCCGAAATTCATCCCGAGCCGCGGCGCGCGGCTCAGCTTATCGCTCGGGATGTCGTCGCCGAGCAGGTCGCGGCCGTTGTCGGTGAACCACAGTTCGTGCGTGACGGGGTGCCACGCGAAGCCGACCGAATTGCGTATGCCGCGCGCCACGACTTCATAGTGGTTGCCGTCGGGGTCCATGCGGCCGATCAGGGCGAACCGGTTCGGGTCCCTGTCGCAGATGTTGCACGGCGCGCCTTGCGGCACGTAGAGCTTGCCGTCCGGGCCGAACGCGATGAATTTCCAGCCGTGATGCGTCTCCGTGGGCAGCTTGTCGGTAATGATGACGGGCTTTGGCGGATCGCCGAGATGGGAGTCGATCGCATCGAAGCGCACGATCTTCGACACGGCGGATACATACAGCGCGCCGTCGTGCCATGCGATGCCAGCCGGCATCTGCAGGCCGGAAGCGATGATGTGGCGGCCCGTCACGCGGCCGTTGCGCAGTTCGAGCGCGTAGACGTGCCCGTCGAGGCTGCCGACATAAAGAATGCCCTTCGGCGAGAGCGTCATTGCGCGTGCGCTCGGCACTTCATCCGACAATACTTCGATGTGAAAGCCCTGCGGCAGTCTGATTTTCTCGATGGGCAGCGAGGCCGCCGCTGTCAGTGTCTGTGTGGCGAGCACGGCTGTGGCTGCGAGGCGCGGAATCCGGCTGCGCACCATGCGGGCAAGCCCCGTCAAGCGTGCCAGAAAGAGAAAAAAAGCGGGCAGAAACGGAGTGGGCTGCGGGCGTTTCACGGGCGATCCTTCAGGTATTTCGGGCATTTGGGCGGGTTCGCGAGCCCGCGATGGGGGGCCGGCGCAGCCGCATTGCTCAGTTTATCCCGGTAAGTGTTTGTTATGGCGTCGGTTTCCCGCTATAATCGCGTGTTTCAGTCGTTCCGCACCCCGGTTTTCAAGGATTCTAATATGGTCATCATCCGCTTGGCTCGTGGCGGCTCCAAGAAGCGCCCGTTCTACAACATCGTCGCTACCGACTCGCGCAGCCGTCGTGACGGCCGCTTCATCGAGCGCGTCGGCTTCTACAACCCGGTCGCTACGAAGGGCGAGTCCCTGCGTATCGCTCAGGACCGCCTCACGTACTGGCAAGGCGTTGGCGCGCAACTGTCGCCGACCGTCGAGCGCCTCGTGAAGGAAGCGCAAAAGGCGCAGCCGGCTGCCTGATATGGCGGTCCGCATGCGTATCGTCGTCGGTTCGGCCGGCGGCTCGCGCAGCTTGCGTGGGCAGTCCGATACGTACATTGTTTTACTGAAGCAGACGGCGAAGTCGTCTTCGAGGCTATCTCCGGGTTTATCTCATGTCTGAGCGTGATTCCGGCAGTTCTGGTCGCGCAAAGGCGTCTGGTCAGGCGTCGTTCGGTGCATTCGTCCGCAAGCCGGTCGAGCGGGCCGAAGACAAGGCGAAAGCCAGTGCGGCAAGTAGCGCTTCCGCAGCCGCTGAAATGCGCGCGGAAACGCTGGCAAGCTGGCCGGCCGATGCGGTCGAAGTCGGCGCAATCGTCGACGCTTACGGCCTCAAAGGCTGGGTCAAGGTGTCCGCCCACGCGGATGCCGGGCGGGGTGGCGACGCCCTGTTGAGCGCCAGACGCTGGTGGCTGCTCAGAGGCGACGAGCGCAGGTCCGCACCGGCCTTGCAGGCCAGGACTCATAGCGACAGCGTGGTGGCCCATCTGGGCGGCACCGCCGACCGCGACGAGGCATTCGCATTGCGTGGTTTTCGCGTGTACCTCAGCCGCAGCGAATTTCCGGCTCTCGAAGCCGACGAATTCTACTGGGTCGATCTGATCGGACTCACTGTGGTGAACCTCGCCGGGTTTGAACTCGGCAGGGTTGCAGGCATGATCGACAACGGTGCGCAGTCGGTGCTGCGTATCGAATATCCGGCTACCGACAAAAGCGGCAAGCCGGTCGCAGACGAGCGCTTGATCCCGTTCGTCGGCGTCTATGTCAAAACGGTGGACCAGGCCGCGAAGCAGATCGTCGTCGACTGGGAAGCCGATTATTGAAATCTTTCGTTGAATGGAGAGAGCGGTGCAGTTCGATGTCGTGACGCTCTTTCCGGAAATGTTCCGCGCGCTGACCGACTGGGGCATCACCAGCCGGGCCGCGAAGCAGGAGCGCTATGGGTTGCGTACGTGGAATCCACGCGATTTCACGACCGACAACTACCGCACGATCGACGATCGCCCGTACGGCGGCGGCCCCGGCATGGTGATGCTGGCCAAACCGCTCGAAGAGGCGATCGGAGCCGCGAAAGCGGCGCAGGCACAGCAGGGCATCGGCGCGCCGCGCGTCGTGATGATGTCGCCGCAAGGCGCGACGCTCGATCACGAGCGCGTCATGAAGTTCGCGGCCGAACCCGGTCTGATACTGTTGTGCGGGCGCTATGAAGCGATCGATCAGCGTCTGCTCGATCGTGTCGTCGACGAGGAAGTCAGTCTTGGCGACTTCGTGCTGTCGGGCGGCGAGTTGCCCGCGATGGCGTTGATGGATGCGGTCGTGCGTCAGTTGCCCGGCGTGCTCAACGATTCGCAGTCGGCGGTGCAGGACAGCTTCGTCGACGTGCTGCTCGATTGTCCGCACTACACGCGGCCCGAGGAATACGAGGGTGTGCGGGTGCCCGATGTGCTGCTCGGCGGCCATCATGCGGAAATCGAGGCGTGGCGGCGGCGCGAAGCGTTGCGCAACACGCTGAACAAACGGCCCGATCTGATCGTGAAGGCCAGAAAGAATAAAATGCTAAGCCGTGCCGACGAGGCATGGCTCGCAAGTCTCGCGAAGGAAGAGCCGAAGGCCTGAGGCCCCGGTCTTTCGAGCGGGTATAGGCGGTGCCGTTCATGCGTGGGCGGTGCCAGATGTGAACCCATCCTCTATCGGGGCCGTCGTCGAGCGCAGTGGGGCAACCCACGGGAAACCAGCGCAAGGCAGGTACGAACGCCGACAAGATGGATCCAGGAGTCAGTGATGAATCTGATTGCAAAACTCGAGCAGGAAGAAATCGCGCGCGTTCTCGGCGAAAAGACCATTCCCGATTTTGGTCCGGGCGATACGGTCATCGTTAGCGTGAACGTGGTTGAAGGCACGCGTAAGCGTGTGCAGGCTTACGAAGGCGTCGTGATCGCCAAGCGTAACCGTGGTCTGAATTCGTCGTTCATCGTCCGCAAGATTTCGTCGGGCGAAGGCGTCGAGCGTACGTTCCAGACGTACTCGCCGCTGCTGGCAAGCATCGTCGTGAAGCGTCGCGGCGACGTGCGTCGTGCGAAGCTGTACTATCTGCGCGAGCGTTCGGGCAAGTCGGCTCGAATCAAGGAAAAGCTGGTCTCGAAAGACCGCGCTGCTTCCGAAGCGTAAATGCTGTAAGAAAAAGCACCCCTCGCGGGTGCTTTTTTGTTGGCCAGGTCAAAATAGCGGTATCCCCACCTGCTGATCAGAGAGACCCGTTGATCCGCCCTGTCTTCGAGCCCGAAAGCCTGCCTGTCATCGCGACAGGTGCCGATCTGCCGCCGGTGGCCGGCGACCGTCTTACACCCGATGCGCTACGAGCGCGCTTCGAGCGCCAGCTTGCCTGGACCCCCGAAAAAATTGCCGACGCGCCTTGGCGCAACACCGGAATCGATCCGCGCGTGGCTGCGGTGCTGGTGCCGCTCGTAGTCCGCGAGCACGGCCTGACCGTGCTGCTCACGCAGCGTGCCGACCATCTGAACGATCACGCGGGCCAGGTGAGTTTTCCCGGCGGCCGCCAGGAGCCGTTCGATGCCGATGCTATCGCGACCGCGCTGCGCGAGGCGCACGAGGAAGTCGGTCTCGATTCATCGCGTGTGGAAATTCTCGGTGCGTTGCCCGACTATCTGACAGGCACCGGCTTTTGCGTATCGCCGGTCATCGGTCTCGTGCATCCGCCGTTCACGCTGCAAATGGATACGCTCGAAGTGGCCGAAGTCTTCGAGGTGCCGCTCGCGTTCCTGATGAATCCGGCCAATCACGAAGAACGTCTGTTCCGCTACGAGGGCGGCGAGCGCCGCTTTTTTTCGATGCCGTACCCGCGCAGCGAGCCGGCGGCAATAGCGGAGCACACCGCGCAACCGCCGGGCGAGCACCCCGGCGTTCTCGAAGACACCCGCGCAACGCAAGCCGCAACCGAACACACTGCCGCGCAGGGCGGCGATTATTTCATCTGGGGGGCGACGGCGGCGATGCTGCGCAACCTCTATCGTTTCCTTGCAGCATGAGTTGAACGCGCAGAGTTGCGTGGACGATGCAGTTGTCGGCGGTTTGTCAGCGTCTGCGCTCAGAGGCATTCGACCCTGTGCTATCGTTATAAAACAATCGTAAAAACTCAAAAAGCACGGCGCATCGCATGACTTTTTTCTCCGTATTGCTGGCTCTGATCATTGAACAGGTACGCGCACTGTCGCCGAACAATCCGGTGTCTGCGTTGCTTCAATACCATGCGGAGTCGGCGGCGCACGGATTCGATGCCGGCAAGCAGCGCCACGGTCTGCTCGCATGGCTCGTGGTGGTGGTGCCCTGGACGCTTGCGGTCGCGCTCGTCTACTACGTGCTGTATCACATCCACTTCATGCTCGCGTTCCTGTGGAACGTCGTGGTGCTGTATTTCACGCTCGGCTTCCGCCAGTTCAGCCATTACTTCACCGACATCCATCTCGCGCTGAACAACGACGACGTGCCGCGCGCACGCGAAATTCTCAACGAATGGACCGGGCTCGATACCGTCGACATGCCGGTCAGCGAGATCGTGCGTCATACGCTGATTCACGCGGTGGTCGCCTCGCATCGCCATGTGTTCGGCGTGTTCTTCTGGTTCCTGATTCCGGTCGGTCCGGCGGGCGCGGTGCTGTACCGTTGCGCCGAATATCTCGCACGCGCATGGGCGCGGCCGGCTGACGACCGCACCGTTGCGTTTTCGAGTTTCGCGCAGCGGGTGTTCTTCGTGATCGACTGGGTGCCGGCGCGGCTGACGTCGCTTGGCTTTGCGATCGTCGGCAATTTCGAGGATGCGATTTACGCCTGGCGCAATCACGCGCGGCAATGGCCCGATGCGAACGACGGCGTTCTGCTGGCTGCCGGAAGCGGGGCGCTCGGCGCGCGTTTGAGCGGGCCGCTTGCGGAGCAGTCGAGCCTCGACGCGCTCGCTACCGGCGACGGCGGGCCGATGCAGGTTGGCGACGACTGCACGCCGCGTACGTTGCAATCGGCGGTAGGTCTCGTGTGGCGCGCGGTCGTGCTGTGGATGATTCTGCTGTTGATGCTGACCATCGCGGTATGGCTCGCCTAGCATGACGTCATCATGCAGCGCCAGGCCGCCGTGCCTCGCGCAGCACATGAAAACGCCGGGCAATGCCCGGCGTTTTCAATTCCCGGTCACCTCACCAACCCGGCGATCCACCTGTCTTCACCTCACCCCTGCAACGGATCGCGCGCGGTCCCGCATTGCCAGCACACGGTGAACTGCGCCTCGAGCATCTCCCCGCATTGCTGACACCGCCACCCCGGCGCGCCGGGTGCCGGCCCTTGCGATGCCGCCTCGATCAAACGCCGCGCGATCGCCTCATCGCGCTCATCGACGAGCCATAGCTCCGGCGCGCATTGATCCGCCGGAATCTCGCCGAGCGCGCCGTTCAGATAGCGGTTGTGCAACTCGCACGCAATGCCCGCGGTCTCGAGCACGTTGACCCAATGCTGCCCTGTGATCAGATTCGGCGCGCGCATCAGCTTCATGTCAGCGGACGATCTGGCTGGCCTCGTGCACGAGTTGCGCATACAGCGCATGCCGTTCGCGGCGGATGCGGCCATCGGCGATCGCTTCGAGAATCGCGCAGCCGGGCTCGTGCAGGTGATGGCAGTTGTAAAAGCGGCAATTCGGCAGCAGCGGGCGGAATTCGGGAAACGCGCGTTCGAGCTTGCCTTCGGTCAGATGATGCAGGCCGAACTCCTGGAAGCCCGGCGAATCGATCAGTGCGCCGGCCGGGCCGTTCGCTCCGTCCTTGCCGTCGAGGTCCGGCAACGGATAAAGACGCGTGAAGGTCGTCGTATGCCGGCCGCTGTTCAACGCGGTCGAAATCTCGCGCGTCGCGACTTCGGCGTCCGGAATCAGCAGATTCACGAGCGTCGATTTGCCCATGCCGGACTGGCCGAGCAGCAGCGTCGCGTGTCCGCGCAGATGCTCGGTCAGCACCGCGCGCGCGGTGTCGGGCTGCATCCGGATCGACACTTCGAGGACCGTATAGCCGAGCGCGCGATACGGTTCGAGCCGCTGGCGCGCACCGTCCAGCGCACCGGTCACGTCGATCTTGTTCAGCACGATCAGCGGCTTCAGCTCGTTCGCCTCGGCGGCGACGAGCGCACGGCCGAGCAGGTCTTCGCTGAAATGCGGTTCGGTGGCGAGCACGATCAGCAACTGGTCGAGATTGGCCGCGAACAGCTTCGATTTGTATTGATCGGAGCGATACAGCAGATTGCGCCGCTCGCCGATTTCGACGATCACACCCTGATCCGCCGAAGTCGGCTCGTAGATCACGCGATCGCCGACCGCCACCTCGCTGCGCTTGCCGCGCGGGAAGCATTGCAGCAACGCACCGCCGTCTTCGGGCGCGACGAGATAGTGGCGGCCGTGCGCGGCGACCACGAGGCCGCCCGTGCGGGCGCCGTTCGCGCCATGCTGGCCGGCCGCGGCGGCTTGCGCGCCGCGCGCCGCTTTTTTCGGGGCGCGGCCGCTCATGCGTGCCGCAGCAGTCGGTCGATCCGCTGCGAGGCCGGCGGATGCGAGTAGTAGAACGCGGTGTAAAGCGGATCGGGCGTCAGCGTCGACGCGTTGTCCTCGTACAGCTTGACGAGCGCGTTGACGAGGTCCTGCGCGTCGGTCTGCGTTGCCGCGAACGCATCGGCCTCGAACTCGTGCTTGCGCGAGCTGAGGCTGCCGAGCGGCGTGACGAAGAACATGAACACCGGCAGCGCGAGGAAGAACAGCACGAGTGCCAGACCGCTATTGCCGCCGACGAGCGACGGCCGCACGCCGAGCCCTTCGTAGAACCACACGCACTGCGTGAGCCAGCCGAGCAGCGCGAGCATCGCGAGGCTGATCGCGAAGGTGACGAGCATGCGTTTCGTCACGTGACGGCGCTTGAAGTGGCCGAGTTCGTGCGCGAGCACCGCCTCGATCTCGCGGCCCGACAGGCGCGCGAGCAGCGTGTCGAAGAAGACGATGCGCTTGCTTGCGCCGAAGCCGGTGAAGTACGCATTGCCGTGCGCCGAGCGGCGGCTGCCGTCCATCACGAACAGACCCTTGGCGGCGAAGCCGCAGCGCTTCATCAGCGCCTCGATGCGGCTCACGAGCGCTTCGTCCTTCAGCGGCTCGAACTTGTTGAAGAGCGGCGCGATGAAGGTCGGGAAAATCAGCAGGCCGAACATCTGGAACGCGACCCACACGACCCAAGCCCACAGCCACCAGAGATCGCCGGCGCGGTTCATAAGCCACAGCATGACGAACAGCAGCGGCAGCCCGAATGCGATGCCGAGCAGCGCGCCCTTGATGCGGTCGAGAAAGAACAGGCTTTTGCTCATACGGTTGAAGCCGAAGCGCTGCTCGACGACGAACTGCCGGTAGTAGTCGAACGGCAGGTCGATGGCGCTCGTGATCGCGATCACGACGGCGACGAGCGCGATCTGGCCGGCGTAGCCGCGCCCGAGCCAGTCGGACAGCGCGAGATCGAGCGCCTGCACGCCGCCGAGCAGCGTGAGCCCGATCAGCACGGCCGCACCGACGACGATCTCGATCATCGCGAGGCGCGTGCGCTCGACGGTGTAGTCGGCGGCGCGCTGGTGCGCCGTGAGCGCGACGGTGGTGGCGAACTGGCTCGGTACCTGTTCGCGATGGGCGACGACGAAGCGGATCTGCCGCGACGCGAGCCAGAGTTTGGTGCCGACCATCGCGACGACGGCGACGACGAACAGGGCAGTGAAGTACAGGGTAGGCATCCGGGGATTCCGTGGTATCTATGCGAGAATTATATGTTTCTTCCCGCCTCGCGGCGGGAGCGTGGTTCACGGCAATGGCTCGGGGCGCGGTCCACGGCAGCGATGCCAGGCGGCGCTTCATGGCCGCCATGGCCGCCGCTTAAGCGGCCAGGCCTGCCCCGGCTCGAACCGCGCATCCATTTCGAACGAACACACGCCACGGCGCGCGGGTTTTCAGCGAAGCCCGCCGCCAGGCCATCAGGGTTGCACTCATGACTGACATCCTCGCATCCACCGAACAGCCGCCGCTCGTGCGCAGCGACATGAATCTCATCTGGCTGGACATGGAAATGACCGGGCTCGAGCCCGACACCGACCGCATCATCGAGATTGCGGTGGTGGTGACGAATTCGACGCTCGACAGGATGGTCGAAGGCCCGGTGCTCGCGATCCATCAGAGCGACGAGACGCTCGCGAAGATGGACGAGTGGAACCAGAACACGCATGGCCGTTCGGGTCTGATCGGCCGCGTGAAGGCGTCGACGGTGAGCGAGGCGGACGCCACGCAGCAGATTCGCGACTTCCTCGCCCAGTACGTGCCGCCCGGCAAGTCGCCGATGTGCGGCAACTCGATCTGTCAGGACCGCCGCTTCATGGCGCGCTGGATGCCGGATCTCGAGCGCTTTTTCCATTACCGCAATCTCGACGTGAGCACGCTCAAGGAGCTGTGCCGGCGCTGGCAGCCGGCCATCTACAAGGGCTTCCAGAAGCGCGCGATGCACACGGCGCTTGCCGATATCCACGAGTCGATCGACGAGCTGAAGTACTACCGCGAACATTTCCTCATGCCGTCGCAACCGACGCTGGACGCACCAGCGAGCGCCAAATAAGCCCAAGCCGCACGGACCAACCCGCGCCCAACCCGGGATAAACCTCAGTCCTGCCGCGGAGCGCGCAATGCGCTCTTCGGCCGGAACGCCTTGACCACCTCGGCGTTGGTTTCCACGTACGGGCCGCCGATCAGATCGATGCAGTAGGGCACCGCCGCGAAAATCCCCGGCACCTTGACGGCCGCCTCGTCGTCGCGAAGACCTTCGAGCGTTTCCCTGATCGACTTTGGCTGACCCGGCAGGTTGACGATCAGCGCTGCGTGCTCCGCCGTTTCGCGGATCACCGCCACCTGGCGCGAGAGGATCGCGGTCGGCACGAAATTCAGGCTGATCTGTCGCATCTGCTCGCCGAAGCCCGGCATCTCCTTCGTCGCGACCGCGAGCGTCGCCTCGGGCGTCACGTCGCGGCGCGACGGGCCCGTGCCGCCCGTGGTCAGCACGAGATCGCAGCCCACTTCGTCGACGAGTTCGATCAGCGTGGCCGAAATGGTCGGCGCGTCGTCCTGAATCAGCCGCGTGACGACCTGCCACGGCGACGCGAGCGCTGCGCCGAGCCATTCCTGCAGCGCCGGAATGCCCTTGTCCTCGTACACGCCGGCCGAGGCGCGGTCGCTGATCGACACGAGGCCGATCACGATCTCGTCGGGGTGGTTGCGTGGTGGGCGTTGCTCAGGCGTCGCGGTCGGCATCGTCGTCTTCCGGGGCGAAATCCGTATCGGGTTCGGCATCATGCGCGGTATCGGACGCGTCGTCGGCTTCGTCCGCGCCGGCCGCGGTTTTGATCCACTGGAACAGTTCGCGGAAATAGCGCGGCGGCTTGTTCTGCTGCGCTTCCTTGCGCGCGTTGCGGATCAGCGTGCGGCCCTGCTGCGGATCGGCGCCCGGGTGCTGGCGGATGAACTCGGTCAGCGCGGCGTCGTCGGCGAGCAGTTTCTCGCGGGTGCGCTCGATCCAGTGCAGCTTCGCCGTTTCCGTCTTGTTGATGCCCTTGTAGGTGTCGAGCGCGGTGCGCAGCGCGGCGGTTTCCGTGTCGTGCAGCGAGCGCATCACGCGGCCGACGTACTGGATCTGGCGGCGCTTGCCTTCGTGATCGGTGATGCGGCGCGCTTCGCGCACGGCTTCGTCGAGCTTTTCGGGCATCGGCATGCGCTTGAGCGCATCTTTCGGCAGCGCGACCAGCTCCGTACCCAAGTCCTGCAGCGCTTGCATTTCGCGCTTGACCTGGGACTTGCTCGGGCGGTCGTAGCCGTTTTCGTCGACTTCCGTCACGACGGATTCGATCGGTTGAATGCGGGTTTTGCGTGTCATGGCGATATTGCGGGTTTTGCGTGTCATGGCGATATTGTAACGTGCGGCGCCCGTCCAACTCGCGGCCGTGAGGCTGCGTTCGCTGCCGCGGCGGATTCCGTTTGCCAGGCCGTCGGCGTGATGCCCATTCGCGCACTGTCGCCGCCGCGCGCGAAGCCCTCGCGCCGTGACGCGAATGCCAGGTACGGCGTCGCTTACCTTGCTATGATCGCGGGATGCATTTATCTCGCACGCCTGCGCCGCCACCTGTCTTCTCGCGTGGCATAAGGCGCACGGTGCGCATACCCAGGGCCGCGCGGCCCCGAACAGGACGGCAACCACAATGGCAGCAGACATGGACGTCAAGCAGCGCTTTTTTCCGCATACCCAAGATGAGCTGAAGGAAATCGCCTCGGACATCCTTCGTCACGCGAAGGCGCTCGGCGGCACCGACGCCGCAACGGAAATTTCCGAAGGCGACGGCCTGTCCGTCTCGGTGCGGCGCGGCGAAGTCGAGACGATCGAGCACAACCGCGACAAGATGGTCGGCGTGACGGTGTTCATCGGCAACAAGCGCGGCAACGCCAGTACCTCGGACTTCTCGCCGCAAGCGTTGAAGGACACGGTCGCGGCGGCCTACAACATCGCCCGCTTCACCGCCGAGGACGATTGCGCGGGCCTTGCCGAAGCCGAACTGCTCGAAACCGCGCCGCGCGACCTCGATCTCTATCATCCGTGGAATCTGTCCGCCGACGAGGCGGTCGAGATCGCGCGCCGCGCCGAAGACGCCGCGTTCGCCACCGATCCGCAGATCAGGAATTCGGAAGGCGCGAGCGTGTCGGCGCAGCATTCGCAATTCGTGCTGGCGACCTCGCGCGGCTTCCTCGCCGGCTATCCGTACTCGCGCCACTACATTGCGTGCGCGCCGATCGCGGGCAGCGGCCGCAACATGCAGCGCGACGACTGGTACACGTCGACGCGCTGCGCGTCCGAGCTGGCCGATCCCGAGGCCGTGGGCCGTTACGCGGCGCAGCGCGCGCTCGCGCGCATCGGCGCGCGCGGCCTCGATACGCGCAAGGTGCCGGTGCTGTTCGAAGCGCCGCTCGCCGCCGGTCTGCTCGGTGCGTTCGTGCAGGCGACGAGCGGCGGCGCGCTGTATCGCAAGACCTCGTTTCTGGTCGACAGCCTCGGCAAGCCGGTGTTCGCGCCGCACGTGCAGGTGGTCGAAGACCCGCACGTCGCCCGCGCGATGGGCAGCGCGCCGTTCGACGAGGAAGGCGTGCGTACGCGCCAGCGTTCGGTCGTGAAGGACGGCGTCGTGGAAGGCTACTTCCTGTCCACGTACTCGGCGCGCAAGCTCGGCATGCAGACCACCGGCAACGCGGGCGGCTCGCACAACCTCTCGCTGCTGAGCTCGAACACGCGTCCCGAGGACGACTTCGAAGAGATGCTGCGCAAGCTCGGCACCGGTCTTCTGCTGACCGAACTGATGGGGCAGGGCGTGAACTACGTGACGGGCGACTATTCGCGCGGCGCGTCGGGCTTCTGGGTCGAGAACGGCAAGATCCAGTATCCGGTCGAGGAGATCACGGTCGCGAGCACGTTGCAGGAGATGTTCCACCACATCGTCGCGATCGGCGCCGATACGATCACGCGCGGCACCAAGCAGACCGGCTCGGTACTGATCGAGCGCATGACGATCGCGGGGCAGTAATTCGGGCAATGAGCGGGGCGCGTGCTCCTCTCGGCTCGCAGCAAGCAGGAACGGGAAACGCCGCGCAATGGAAATTGCGTGGCGTTTTTTCATGGGACGCATGGCGCCGGCTTCGCGAAACCCGCCAGCGCGTCCGCGTTCAGTGCTCTTTGCGCTGGTACGTCACAAACGCGTAGTCGAAATCGTTCGGCGCATGCGCGTGATGCGTCTCGCGCGCGATTTCTTCCCACACGGTCTTGTCGACCGCAGGGAAGGTCGCATCGCCGTCGAAGTCGGCGGCGATCTCGGTGATGATGAGCTTCTGCGCGAGACGCAAACCCTCGGGGTACAGCTGCGCGCCGCCGATCAGAAACGCCTGCGGCGCCTGGTCCTGCGCGGCGAGGCGCAGCGCGTCGTCCAGATTGGTTGCCGTGTCGCAGCCCTGAAAGCGCCGCTCGGCGTCGCGTGTCACGACGATGTTGCGGCGTCCCGGCAGCGGCCGGCCGATCGATTCGTGCGTCTTGCGGCCCATGATGATGGGCGCGCCCATCGTCGTGCGCTTGAAGAACTTGAGGTCTTCGGGCAGTCGCCAGGGCAACTGGTTGTCGCGGCCGATCACGCCGTTGCTGGCGCGAGCGACGATCAGGGTGAGCGTCGTCATCGAATGGGAAAGGGAACGTAACCGGATGATTCTACCCGACGGGCAGGCGTGGGCTGCTGCGGAGGAACCCCGTGTGCCGTTGCGGCTGCCGGTGCTTCGTCGCCGTTCGCTATGCCTTCCGGTACGTCGCGGCGTTGCTTTCGCCGGCGTGCATGGCGTCGACCGGCACCGGCGGCGGCGCGGGCGGCGCGATTTCGTCCCACAGCGTCACCTGGTGGGAGCCGCCTGGCGGTCGTTGCGGCGTGGCGGCAACCGTCGGCATGCCGGCCGCGCCGCCGCGTTGTCGCTTTGGCGCGCCTGCTTCGCGAATCGCGAATAATGCCGTGCGGTTTATTGGAGCGCTACGGAAAACGAGTCGCATGATGTCTCTCCCTTGTGGACGCTATTTAGCGAAACATGTGCCATCGCGCGCAATCCATTGATGCATCGGGATGCGGCGTGCTAACGAAGGCGTAATGCCGTGGAAATCCGCGAAAAACGTTTCAGTGCTGAAACGACGCAGCAGAAAATACCTGTAATTTGTTAATTCGAAAGGTACGAACTACCTTCGGAAGAAGGCTGAAAAAAGTACTTGCAATATGGTTTTATTGGTCGGCTGAATAAATCTTTACCGGACGGATGTCATTGATGGGTAAGGGATTTTTGGCTGAATTCGCATAATTGTTTTCGAAGCGCCGCACGTATAGTAAGCTCTCGAAAAAGAGCTTCAGATTTAAAAAAGGCCCGTAACGGGCCGTCTCAAACACACACGCCGCTTTCTTGGGGATCAGCTGTCCGCACGGAATGGAATGGCCGTTCGGTTTTTGCGATTCGCGAATCCCGAACGAGTCAGCGTGTCTGAACCGCAGTTTCAGGTGCATGCGTCGTCCTTAACGTTCGTTGACGAGAGGATCTGAATAATGGAATCCGCAACGCGGCAACTGATTTACGTTTCGCGCGATCCGAGCGCGGAGTTGAATACGCGTTTTCATCAGCGCGGCTGGCATGTCGAAGTCGTGGGCTCGGCTCGCGATGTGCGCCGGGCGGTTCGCGCCGGCATGGCGGCGGGCGGTCTTCTCGATCTGTCCTGCGATTTCCAGCCGCACGAGATCGCCGCATTCGAGTCCTGTCTGACCATGCCGAACGTCGGCTGGGTCGCGGCCACCACGCCTGGCCAGCTGCAGGACGCAGCTTTGCGCCGGCTCGTGCGCGACTACTGTTTCGATTACGTGACGGTGCCGTATTCGGGTGATCGCATCGTCGATTCGGTCGGCCATGCGTACGGCATGATCTCGCTGAGCGAAACGGCCTCGAACGACGGTTCGCAGGGCGCCGAAGGCGAGATGGTCGGCTCGTGCGACGCGATGCTGGCGCTGTTTCGCTCGATCCGCAAGGTCGCGATGACCGACGCGCCGGTGTTCATTTCCGGCGAATCGGGCACCGGCAAGGAGCTGACGGCGGTCGCGATTCACGAGCGCTCGGCGCGCCGCAACGCGCCGTTCGTGCCGATCAACTGCGGCGCGATTCCGCCGCATCTTTTGCAGTCCGAGCTATTCGGCTATGAGCGCGGCGCGTTCACGGGCGCGAATCAGCGCAAGATCGGCCGCGTCGAGGCCGCCAACGGCGGCACGCTTTTCCTCGACGAAATCGGCGATCTGCCGCTCGAAAGCCAGGCGAGCCTGCTGCGCTTCCTGCAGGAACGCAAGGTCGAGCGGCTCGGCGGCCATACCGCGATCGACGTCGACGTGCGCATTATCTCCGCCACCCACGTGGACATGACCGCGGCGATGATCGAGGGGCGTTTCCGCTCGGACCTGTATCACCGGCTGTGCGTGCTGCAGATCGATGAGCCGCCGCTGCGCGCGCGCGGCAAGGACATCGAACTGCTCGCGCGGCACATGCTGGAGCGTTTCAAGAAAGATGCGAGTCGCCGCCTGCGTGGTTTCGCACCCGACGCGATCGCGGCCCTGCATAACTACGGCTGGCCGGGCAATGTGCGCGAGCTGATCAACCGGGTGCGGCGGGCGATCGTGATGTCCGAGGGGCGCGCGATCACCGCGCGTGACCTCGAACTCGCCGAGTATGTCGAGATCGTGCCGGTGTCGCTCGCGCAGGCGCGCGAAGCGGCCGAGCGGCAGGCGATCGAACTCGCGCTGCTGCGGCATCGCGGGCGGCTTGGCGACGCGGCGCAGGAGCTCGGTATTTCGCGGGTCACGCTGTATCGGCTGCTGTGCTCGCACGGCATGCGCCATATGGAAGGCGAGCCGATGACGGCGCCGCATGGCGATTTGCCGGCTTCGGTGCCGCATCTTTGATGCGGGAGTGATTCGCGACCCAAGAGTTGAAGTGCCGTGAGGCGGGCGGTCCGACGGCAATCGTCGAACTGCCGTATCGGCGGTGGCGGGGCGCCTTGTCTATCCGGTCTGTCAGTTAGCCCTCTGCACTATCGGTCTCGCGGAATGTCGCCGCAGAGAGGCTGCGGCATGCCGTTGCTTCTGCCGCTTCCACCGCTTCTATTTCCTGGCCGCGCTGGCTTCGTCCAGCTCGCGCTTTTCCTCTCTATCGGCTTCACGCTGAAATCGTCGGCGCCGCTCGCCATGCCCGGGCGTCGGCCGGGCGCGCTTGCTAGAATCGAGCTTTGCTCAATCCCGTGGCGCGGATCGGGCCGTTCTCGCGCCTCGTCGAAGGAAACCGCATGAAACAATATCTGGACCTCGTCCGCACGATTCTCGACACCGGCACGTGGCAGGAAAACCGCACCGGCATCCGCACCATCAGCATGCCGGGCGCGATGCTGCGCTTCGATTTGCAGCAGGGCTTTCCCGCGGTGACGACGAAGAAGCTCGCGTTCAAGTCGGCGATCGGCGAACTGGTCGGGTTTCTGCGCGCCTCGCGCAGCGCCGCGGACTTCCGCGATCTCGGCTGCAAGGTGTGGGACGGCAACGCGAACCAGAACGCGCAGTGGCTCGCGAATCCGTATCGCGAAGGCCCCGACGATCTCGGCGACGTGTACGGCGTGCAGTGGCGCAAATGGCCAGCCTACAAGGTGCTCGACGCCGACCGGAGCGCGCAGCTCGCCGATGCCGAGGCGCGCGGCTTTCGCGTGATCACGCAATTCGACGAGGACGGCCATTCGAAAGTACTGCTCTACAAGGCGATCGACCAGTTGCGTCAATGCCTCGACACGATCATGCAGAACCCGGCTGACCGGCGCATTCTGTTTCATGCGTGGAATCCCGCCGTGCTGGATCAGATCGCGCTGCCGGCCTGCCATCTGCTCTATCAGTTCCTGCCGAACGTCGCGCGCCGCGAGATTTCGCTGTGTCTGTACATCCGCAGCAATGACGTGGGGCTCGGCACGCCGTTCAATCTGACCGAGGGCGCGGCGCTGCTGCATCTCGTCGGACGGCTGACCGGTTATACGCCGCGCTGGTTCAGCTATTTCATCGGCGATGCGCACATCTACGAGAACCAGCTCGACATGCTGCAACAGCAGCTCGCGCGCGAGCCGTACGAGAGCCCGCAGCTCGCGATCTCGGAACGGGTGCCTGATTACGCGAAAACCGGTGTGTACGAGCCGGAATGGCTTGAGAAGATCGAGCCCGCGGATTTCTCGCTGACCGGCTATCGCCACCACGAGCCGCTGACGGCGCCGATGGCGATCTGAAGCCGTGTGAAGCCGTGTGATGCGGGGTGGTGGCGCCCGTGTTGCGTACGGCATACGAAAAAACCCGCGATCGCAAGATCGCGGGTTTTTTATTGCGGCTCCCGCTGGCTGATGCGGTAGCGGGGCGCTTGCCGGGATGCCGCGCTCAGCCTTTGTGATGCTCGTCGTGATTGCCGCCGCCCTGATGCTGCTCGGCGTGCTGCGGCTGAGATTGCTGCGGTTGCGGACGCGGTTCGGGGCGCGGTTGCGGCATCGGCTGCGGATGCGGTTCGAAGTGCGGCTGCTGCGCCTGCTGAGGCTGCGGTTCGGGACGTGCTTGCGGCATCGGCTGCGGACGTTGTTCGAAACGCGGTTGCTGTGCCTGCTGAGGCTGCGGTTCCGGGCGCGCTTGCTGCATCGGTTGCGGACGCGGCTCGAAATGCGGCTGCTGCGCTTGCTGAACCTGCGGCTCCGGACGCGGCACTTGCGGCGACTGTTGCATCGGCGACGCCCCTTGCGGACGAAACTCCGGCTGACGCGCCTGCTGTTGCGCGGCCGGATTGTCCATCGGATGCGGCACGCGAGGCTGCTCCGCACGCGGCGCCTGCTGCGCCATCGGCGTATGCGGCTGCGTCCAGGCCGGCTGCGGGCGTCCAACTGCGCCCCATTGCTGCGGCGTACCGTGCTGTTGCGCATAGGCCGGATTGCCGCCGGCCGCCTGCGGCGGACGCGGCACGCCATTCGTCGGAGCCGGATGCTCGCCTCCGGCCGCTTGAAGACCGGCTTGCGGACCCGCCTGTGGCCCATGCGGCAGGTTGCCGGCCATCGACGGCGGCATGCCGGGCCTTGCCTGTGGTCCTTGCGGCCCGTGCGGCGTCTCGCCACGCGGCCC
>NZ_JAAGPS010000102.1:0-28438 GCF_017105025.1 Paraburkholderia sp. Ac-20336
TGGGACGTGCCCTGCCGCGCGTCGCGTGCGAGCCACGCCGCCAGCAGCGCCGAACCGACGGCGAACGCAAACGACACATTCATGAGCGCGGCCATTGCGACCTGCCCGATCCACAGTCCGTCGAAGCTCATTTGACGTTGAACGCGAAGTCGCCTTGGGTACGATGGCCGTCCGTCGCCACCGCGATCCAGTGCACCGCGTAGCGGCCCGCGCCCAGCGGCGGGAGCGCCAGACGCATGACCCGCGCATCCTGTCCGTCGACCGCGGAAGCCGTTGTGGCGGCGGGCTTGCCGCTCGCATCGGCGAGCGTGATCCTGCTGAAGGCCGGCTCGAGCGGCTCGGTGAAATGGATCGTGACGTCGCCGGGCGCGGCGACCTCGGCGTTCGCCGCCGGCACGCTCGAGACCAGATGGGCGTGCGCGAACGCCGTGGACGACACCGCCAGCGCGAGCGCGCCGGACATCAACGCACGCAGCGCCGGAACGGAAAAATCGAATAGCTTCATGTAAGACCGATAGCTGAGGGGAACAAACGATGATTGGGTGGAATGGCGGGCGCGAGAGCGCGCGTCGCCTGGACGGCGCGGCCGGCGGACCCGCAAGTGTACGCTTCGATGGCGCGCGCGGGCATCGGTTCAACCGGCTTCGCCAAATGCCATGTGGCCGGAGCACGAGCCGACCCGCGCCACGCGACATACTGTCGCATGGCAGTCACACCAACGAAGGCCTTGAGTGCGTCAAATAGTCACCATCACCCTTCGATGATAGAATGCTGCGTCGCCGCAGCGACGGCTGTCCTTCACACCGAGCCGCCCGAAGTTCGGTCAGGTCCCCGATTCTGATGGAGTTACGCGTGTCTTCAAGACGCCTCTTCCGCCCGTTGCTTGCCCTTCTGCTGATCGGCTCCGCGGGTGTCTATAGCGCTGCGAAAGCGCAGACTCAACCGAAGGCCCCCGACACGATGGAAGCGCGCGTGCAAGGTTGCACGGCCTGCCACGGCTCGCACGGTCAAGGTACCGACAACGACTACTTCCCGCGCCTCGCGGGCAAGCCGGCGAACTATCTGTTCAACCAGCTACAGAATTTCCGTGAAGGGCGCCGCAAGTATCCGCCCATGAACTACCTCGTCACGTATCTCTCCGACGACTATCTCCACCAGATCGCCACGTTCTTCTCGCAGCAGCGTCCGCCCTATCCGCCGCCGGCCAAGCCGACCGTGTCGGCGGCGACGCTCCAGCGCGGCGAGCAGATCGTGCTGCACGGCGACGCATCGAAGCAGGTGCCCGCCTGCGCGGCCTGCCACGGCAAGGCGCTCACCGGCATGGAACCGGCGATCCCGGGTCTCGTCGGCCTGCACGCCGACTACATCAGCGCGCAGCTCGGCGCCTGGCGTTCGGGCTCGCGCCACGCCATCGCGCCCGACTGCATGCACACGGTCGCCACGCGTCTGTCCGACGACGACGTGAACGCCGTCGCGGCCTGGCTGTCGATGCAAAAGGCTCCGCAAAACCCCGTGCCGGCTCCGGCCCGCTCCTTGAAGACTCCGCTTGCCTGCGGCAGCGAACCGCAATAAGGCGCCGGGAGAGACACTCAAATGAAACGCAAGTCTTTGTTCGCCCTCTCGGCAGTCGTCGTGGCTGCGGCTGCCGCACTCGTTCCCGTCCTCTGGTCGGGTGGCGACAACCTGCATAACGGCTCGGCCGTGGCGGCCACGCCCACCGACCAGGCCGAACTGATCAAGAAGGGCGAGTACCTCGCCCGCGCCGGCGACTGTATCGCCTGCCACACGGTGCGCGGCGGCAAGCCGTTCGCCGGCGGCCTGCCGATGGCGACGCCGTTCGGCACGATGTTCACGCCGAACATCACGCCGGACGACCAGTACGGCATCGGCAAGTGGACCCAGGACGACTTCTATCGCGCGATGCACACGGGCCGCTCGAAGGACGGCAGCCTGCTCTATCCGGGCTTCCCGTTCACGAGCTACACGAAGGTCACGCGCGCCGACGCGGACGCGATCTACGCGTACCTGCGCTCGGTCGCGCCGGTCAACGTGCCGAGCCGTCCGCACGAACTGAAATTCCCGTTCAACCAGCGCAACATGCTGATCGGCTGGCGCACGCTGTTCTTCCGTGAAGGCGAGTTCAAGCCGGACCCGACCAAGTCGGTCGAGTGGAACCGCGGCGCGTATCTGGTCGAAGGCCTCGGCCACTGCGGCATGTGCCACACCTCGATCAACGCGATGGGCGGCCCGGTCAATTCGGCGGCGTTCGCGGGCGGTCTGATTCCGCTGCAGAACTGGTATGCGCCGTCGCTGACGTCGAACAAGGAAGCCGGCCTCGGCGACTGGGACCTGCAGGACATCGCCAGCCTGCTGAAGACCGGTGTGTCGAACCGCGGCGCGGTGTTCGGTCCGATGGCCGAAGTGGTGCACAACAGCCTGCAGTATCTGTCGACCGAAGATATCAACGCGATGGCGACGTACCTGAAGACGATTCCGCAGAAGAGCGACGCACCGGAACCGCTGCAGCTCGAAACCTCGGAAAAGTTCGGTGGCGAACTGTTGAAGCAAGGCCAGAAGATCTACGTTGACAACTGCGCGAAGTGCCACGCGGAAAATGGTCTCGGCCAGCCGCCGGCGTTCCCGCCGCTCGCGAACAACCCGTCGATCCAGATGCCATCGGCAGTCAACCCGATCCGCATGGTGCTGAACGGCGGTTATCCGCCGAGCACGGAAGCGAACCCGCATCCGTATGGCATGCCGCCGTTTGCGCAGGCGCTGTCGAATCAGGAAGTCGCGGCCGTCGTGACGTACATCCGTATGTCCTGGGGCAACCACGGTACCGCCGTGTCGCCGCAGCAGGTGGCCGATCTGCGTTCGGCGCCGCTCGACTAAGCAGCGTTCGTCGCACCCCGGGCGCGGCCTGCGAAACTCGCGGCCGCGCCCTTCGTTTTTCAGGACCGGTATCATGTGGGCGCATTTGCGGTTGTGTCTGCCCTCGTGAAACCGCATGGGAGAAAAGAGTCGTGCCTGTCGGTGAGCGTTTCAACAGCATTACCCATCTCGTCGGCGCCGTGCTGTCGGTGGTGGGGCTGGCGGCGCTCGTCACGATGGGCGTGCTCGCCGACGACGCGTACAAGGTGGTCAGCTTCAGCGTGTACGGTGCGATGCTGTTCGTGCTGTATGCGATCTCGACGCTCTATCACAGCGTAAGCCATCCGCGTCTGAAGGCGATTCTGCAGAAATGCGATCATTCGGCGATCTACCTGCTGATCGCCGGCAGCTACACCCCTTTCACGCTCGTCACGTTGCGCGGGCCGTGGGGCTGGTCGCTATTCGGGGTAAGCTGGGGGCTTGCCGCTCTCGGCATCGTGCAGGAACTGACGCTCGGGCGCCGTACCCGCAGCGTGTCGATGGTGTTGTACGTGTTGATGGGATGGCTCGCGCTCGTAGCCGTCCGCCCGCTGGTGCAGGCGTTGCCGGCCGCGGGGACCGCATGGCTCGTGGCCGGCGGCGTCATCTATAGCGCCGGTATCTATTTCTTCATCAACGACGAGCGCATCCGCCACGGACATGGTATCTGGCACCTGTTCGTACTGGCGGGCAGTCTGTGTCAATTCGTCAGTGTCGCGCGCTATGTCGCATGACACTCCACGGCGACGAATTGCAACTTAAGGCCAGTCGACGTGTCTGCATAGCGCGTCGAAACATTCGGCACATCTTTGAACGTGCCGCCGATTTCTCCGCGAACGGAACCGGGCTTCGGCCTCGCACACGCCTTGCCGGCGGGTTCATGCCGCATGGGTTCCCATTGGCGCCGTTCGCGAAACTGCATTGCAAAGAGCTTTTATGTCTTTTGATTCCCTCGGCTTGTCCGAACCGCTGGTCCGCGCTGTCAACGAACTCGGCTATACCAGCCCGACCCCGATCCAGACCCAGGCGATCCCCGCCGTGCTCAACGGCGGCGATCTGCTCGCCGGCGCGCAAACCGGCACCGGCAAGACCGCCGGCTTCACGCTGCCGATCCTGCAGCGTCTGCAATCGATGCCGCCGGCCGCCGGCGGCAAGCGCGTGATCCGCGCGCTGATCCTCACGCCGACGCGCGAACTCGCCGCTCAGGTCGAAGAAAGCGTGCGCGCGTACGGCAAATACCTGAAGCTGAAGTCGACCGTGATGTTCGGCGGCGTCGGCATCAATCCGCAGATCGATGCGTTGAAGCGCGGCGTCGATATCGTCGTCGCGACGCCGGGCCGTCTGCTCGATCACATGCAGCAGAAGACCATCGACCTGTCGCATCTCGAGATTCTCGTGCTCGACGAAGCGGACCGCATGCTCGACATGGGCTTCATCCACGACATCAAGCGCGTGCTCGCGAAGCTGCCGCCGAAGCGCCAGAACCTGCTGTTCTCGGCCACCTTCTCCGACGAGATCAAGGCACTCGCCGACAGCCTGCTCGACTCGCCGGCGCTGATCGAAGTCGCGCGCCGCAATACGACGGCCGAAACGGTCGCGCAGAAGATTCACCCGGTCGATCGCGACCGCAAGCGCGACCTGCTCACGCATCTGATCCGTCAGCACAACTGGTTCCAGGTGCTCGTGTTCACGCGCACCAAGCACGGCGCGAACCGCCTTGCCGAGCAGTTGACGAAGGACGGCATCAGCGCGCTCGCGATTCACGGCAACAAGAGCCAGTCGGCGCGCACGCGCGCGCTCGCCGAGTTCAAGGACGGCACGCTGCAGGTGCTGGTCGCGACCGACATCGCCGCACGCGGCATCGATATCGATCAGCTGCCGCACGTGGTCAACTTCGATCTGCCGAACGTGCCGGAAGATTACGTGCACCGCATCGGCCGCACGGGCCGCGCGGGCGCGACGGGCGAGGCGGTGTCGCTCGTATGCGTCGATGAATTGCAGTTGCTGAAGGACATCGAGAAGCTCATCAAGCGTCCGGTGCCGCAGGAAGTGATCGCCGGATTCGAGCCGGACCCGAACGCGAAGCCCGAGCCGATTCAGCGTCGTAGCCAGGGCGGTGGCGGCCGCTCACCGCGTCAGGGGCAAGGCGCCGGACGGCGCGAAGGTGGCAACGCGAATGCGGCTGCAGGCGCCAATGCGCGCTCGGCATCCGCTGCGGCTTCGGCAAAACCGGGGCAAGGTTCGGGGCAACGCTCGGGACAGCGCGCGTCGAATGGTCAGCCGTCGCCGCGCCCGCAAGGCGCGAAGCCAGCCGGCAACGGCGGCCAGCCGCGACGCGACGCGCAACGTCACGACGACCGGCCGCGCGCGGCTGCGCATGACGGTGCGGCCGCACATCACGCACCGCGCAAACCGCAAGGCAATCGCTCGCACAACAGCAACCCGGGCGCGTTGCTCGGCGGCGGCGCGAAGCCGCGCAACGATGCGCCGCGTGGCGCCCAGCCTCCGCGCAATGGCGAGCGCGGCCGCTGAGCCTCTGTCGAAGCTCGTGCGATTCCGCGGCCTTTGAAGCCGTCGTTTCGCCAGCCGTCAGCGCCTCGGTGAGCGACTAACGGCGAGGACTAGCAGCTTGAACTAACGGCGGGTCGCGGCAGCGGCCCGTTTCAAATGCTCGACCTGCTTCTCCCACCGGTCGAGCACTTCCCTTCCTCCGCCTTCCAGTTCGAACGTGATGCCGCCCGTGAGGCGCGCATAACGCACGCTCTGCACTTCCCCTGTGTCGATCGAACCGAGCAGATAGACGAGGCCGCTGTCGCCGCCGACCGCGCTCGCCAGCGGTGCGACACGCAACTGCACCTGATAGAACGCCGCGTCGCAGACAAAGCTGAGCGTCGCGCGGCCGCTTTGCGCGATTGCGCGCGTCGCTCGCGCCTGCGGCCATAACGCGATGCACAGCGTGCGCGCATCGGGCGCATAGAGTTCGCCGACGCTCAGCAAGGACGTGCGCACGTGGCCGTTCGCATCGACGGTGAGCAGCGAAGCGGTAAAGCCGCTCTTGCCGCCGATCGACGAACCATCGAACAACGCGCGCACGGCGTCGGGCCATTCATCGAACACATTCTGTTCGAGCGGACGCGCGGGCGCCGGGGTAGATGCGGAAGAATCGCTCATGCGGTCGGTCAGGTTGAAATGGACAAGGCTCCATCATGCCGCGAATGCTGCGAATACCGCGAAAAGAACGAGGCCCGCGTGAGCGAGCCTCGCCTCGTCGCCGCGCCGAGTTCGTCGCCAGATCATCGCGAGGTCAGCGCACGGTTATTAACGCAACGTCAGCGCAAAAACCGGCGCGCCGCCGGATCAGCGGAAGAACACGTGCTGCGTAATCTTCGCGAGCGGATAATGCACGCCCGGCTGAATGCGTGCCGGCAGATCGAGCGGCTTGAGCAGCATCTTCACGCACATGTCGGCCGACAGATTGCGCCGCACCAGGGTGTTGATGCGCGCCGCACGCTCGCGGTTATACGCGGAATCGTGCACGCGCTCAGGATAGCGGATCGCAAACACATGCCGCAGCGCGATCTCCGAATCCTCGTTCTTGATCTCCATCACGCG
This sequence comes from Paraburkholderia sp. Ac-20336, assembly GCF_017105025.1. Lineage (NCBI taxonomy): Bacteria > Pseudomonadati > Pseudomonadota > Betaproteobacteria > Burkholderiales > Burkholderiaceae > Paraburkholderia > Paraburkholderia sp. Ac-20336. Next base: position 6,523 of record NZ_JAAGPS010000102.1, read on the forward strand.
GCGCATCAGCGCACCGAGCACCGCGAGACGACCATTGCCTTCGATCCTGTTGTACTTCTTGAAATACTTGAAAAAGTGCTTGTAATGCCGGACTTCGTCGGTGCGGATGTTGTCGGTGATCTGCTTGAGCACCGGCTCGTCCGAGCATTCGTTGATCGCGCGATACAGCGTCGCCGTGCCGGTTTCGACCACGCAACGCGCGACCATTTCGAGCGCGCGGGTCTTTTCGAAATCCTCGACCGAGCAGGTCAGCGAGTATTCGGCCATGAAGTTGCGAAACGCGGTGTCCCAGTCGAATTCGGGCCACACGTAGCCGATATAGGTCTTCAGCGAGCGGCCATGCTGCATTTCCTCGGGCTCCCACTCGTTGTTGAGCCAGGCCGAGACTTCGGGATCGTCGTTGAAGAAGGTACTGAGATTGCTGGTGTAGAGGTCGGTGCCGCTTTCGATAAACGAAGCCGCGCACAGCAGCAACAGCAGGTCTTCGTTCGCGGAGGCCTTCTGCCGGTCGATGCGGGTAAGGTCGATGTCCTCGATCCGCCAGGGCATGACATGGTTCAGCTCTGTGTGCATCGTGTCTTGCTCCGAATGCCGTACCGACTCGTGGAGCCTGCTCGCAACCGCCCCGCGCTCGCCGTGATGCCGTGTCGGATACAACGCCGTGAATTAGAGTTGGGCTCTTGTACTCTGCATGTTAGCCGGTGTTAAGCGACTATGCAGCGCCCCATGAAGAGTACTCTGCACAGACCATGCCGCACCGCCGCAGTTCCGCTTCGCAGATAGGCGAAATATTCCAGCAGGTTAAAGCGGCGGGCGGGGAGCGAAAAAAACCGGCTCGACGAGCCGGCTTCGAGGAGTTGGCTTTCGGCACATTTCAGTCCGCATACGAAAGCCGAGGGATCGGTCCAACCGGCAAAGGCTGGCGCGCCGCGGCATCGATGGCGGCCGCGCGCCTGCCGGTTGCGGCGTGTTGCGGCGCACTCAGGCGGGCAGCACGCCGGCCTGAGCCGGACGCATGCGGCGCATGCGCAGCGCCACGATGATGAGCGACACCCCCGACAACACCGCCGCGAGCAGCACGTAGTAGCTCGGCGCGAGCTTGTCGCCGGTCAGATGAATGAAGGTCTCGACGATGGTCGGCGCAAAGCCGCCGAAGATCGTCACGCCGATGCTGTAACCGATCGAAAGCCCCGTCGAACGAACCTGGGTCGGGAAAATCTCCGACATCAACGCGGGCATCGGCCCCGAATAGGCGGCCTTGAAAATACCGGCGACGCCTTGCAGCAACAGCAGCCAGCCGATCGTCGGATGAAACTGCAGCCACGCGAACATCGGATAGATCAGCAGCCCCATCAGGATCGACGTGGTCAGCATGATGCGAATCCGGCCGATGCGATCGGACAGCGCGCCCATGACCGGCGAAAAGATGAACTGCATGCCGCCGTTCAGCACGACCACGCCGAACGACGCGGCCGCCGCCATATGCAACTGCTTGACCGCATAAAGCGGCATATAAAGCTGCAACACGTACACGCCGACCGTCGATTGAGCAACGATGCCGATCGCGAGCAACAGGTTGACCCACTGATTCGCGAACGACGCATCCTTGCTCGTATCGACGGCCTTGCGTTCGCCGGCCGCCTCGCGAGCTCCACGTTCCGCTTCTCGCTCTTCACGCAGCGCGAGAAATTCGGGCGTCTCGTCGAGATGCGAGCGGATGTAATAGCCCACCGGACCGACCAGCAAGCCGAACACGAACGGCACGCGCCAGCCCCAGCTATTGAGGTGTTCGGCCGGCAGCCAGGCGGTCAGCAGCGAGCCGAAGGTGGCCGCGGCAATCGCCGCGAGGCCCTGGCTCGCGAACTGCCAGCTCGCGTAATAGCCGCGCCGCGACGCGCTGTGCTCGACCATGAAGGCCGTCGCGCTGCCGAATTCGCCGCCCACCGCGAAGCCCTGCACGAGCCGCGCGAGCAGCACCAGCAACGGCGCCGCGAGTCCGATCGACGAAAACGGCGGCATCACCGCCATCGTGAAGGTGCCGACCATCATCAAGGCGATGGCGAGCGTGAGCGCCGCCTTGCGGCCCTTGCGATCGCCGTACAGGCCGAGCACGACCGCGCCGAGCGGGCGCATCAGGAACGAGATGCCGAACGTGGCGATGGCCAGCAGCGTCGAGAGCCACTCGTCGTGCAACGGGAAGAACTGTTTCGCGATGATCGTCGCGAAGTAGCCGTAGACGAGGAAGTCGAACCACTCGAGCGCGTTGCCGATCGACGACGAAAATACGATACGCCGCACCATGGCCTTCGAAAGCGGCGCGGGCGATACATGAGGGGATGCGCTCGCGGAACGCGATGCGGGATGGTTCATGGGGGTCTCCTGCCGGTCTGATACGTGATACGTGATTCCGGGGTGCGTGCGGCGCCGCTTGCACGAGCATGCCCACGCCTGCGCGAGCGGCACGGCGCTCACACGGCCCACGCCGTTCAGCGGCGACGCGCCCGGCATGGACGGGCGCGGCGTACGAAGCGCCGCGCATCCTGTCGAAGCGGTTCCCGAATCCGGCTTCGAGCCACGGCGCCGCAGCTCGAAGCCCTTGCTTCAGAAACCTGCGGCGAGCCCGTCGCGCCGGCTATCGCTGGCCGCGACGTAGCCGCGCTCCGGCTCGTTGCGATCGAGCTTCCAGATGAACTGGCCGGAGCCGAAATCCATATACGGATCGTCGACCGACTTGAGCGTGTGGCCGAGCTTCTGCAAACCCTCGGTCGTCTTCGGATCGAGCGTCGACTCGATGTCGACCGTGAAGTCACGGTTGACCTTCCAGCGCGGCGCATCGCACGCGGCCTGCGGCTGCTGGCCGTAGTCGAGCATGCGCACCACCGTTTGCAGATGGCCCTGCGGCTGCATGTCGCCGCCCATCACGCCGAAACTCATCACCGCTTCCTGCTGGCCGTTCACCTGCTGCGTGAGGAACGCCGGGATGATCGTATGGAACGGCCGCTTGCCGCCCTCGACGACGTTCGGCGATTTCGGGTCCATCGAGAAGCCGCAGCCGCGGTTCTGCAGCGCGATGCCGGTGTCCGGCACGACGATGCCCGAGCCGAAACCCATGTAGTTCGACTGGATGAAGCTGACCATCATGCCGTTCTCGTCCGCGGCCGACATGTAGATCGTGCCGCCCGCCTTCGGCATGCCGAAGTCGAAATGCGTCGCGCGCTTCGGATCGATCAGCTTCGCGCGCGAAGTCAGGTAGGCGTCGTCGAGCATCTGCTCCGGCGTGACGTCCATCGAACGCGGGTCGGCCACGTAGCGATACAGGTCGGCGAACGCGAGCTTCATCGCTTCGATCTGCAGATGCTGCGACTCGACGCTGTCCACCTTCAGCGACTTCACGTCGAACTTTTCGAGGATGCCGAGTGCCACCAGCGCGGCGATGCCCTGCCCGTTCGGCGGAATCTCGTGCACGGTGTAGCCGCGATAGTCCTTGCCGATCGGCTCGACCCAGTCCGCGCGGTAGTTGCGCAGATCGTCGGCGGTCAGCGCGGCACCGCCCTCACGCGCGAACGCGGCGATGCGCTCGGCGATCTCGCCTTCGTAGTACGCGCGCGGGCCCTGCTCGGCGAGCAGGCGCAGCGTCTTCGCGTGACCGGGCAGGCGCACCAGTTCGCTGACTTCAGGCGCGCGGCCGTGCGGCATGAAGGTCTGCGCGAAGCCGGGCAGGTCCTTCAGCTCCGGCACGGCGGCCGCCCACTTGTAGGCGACGATGCTCGCCACCGCGTGACCACGCTCGGCGATCTCGATGGCCGGCTCCATCAGGTCTGCGAACGGCAGCTTGCCGAACTTCTGGTGCAGCGCTTCCCAGCCGGCGATCACGCCCGGCACCGTGACCGCGTCCCAGCCGCGCTTAGGCTGCTTCGCGAGGCCGTTCACCTCGCCGTATTTGCGCTTGAAGTAATCGACGTTCCACGCGGCCGGCGACACGCCCGAGGCGTTCAGGCCGTGCAGCTTCTTGCCGTCCCACACGAGCGCGAACGCATCGCCGCCGAGGCCGCACGACACCGGCTCGACCACCGTGATCGCGGCGGCGGCGGCGATCGCCGCGTCGACGGCATTGCCGCCCTTCCACAGCATGCGCAGCCCGGCCTGCGCGGCGAGCGGATGAGAGGTCGACACGATGTTGCGTGCGAATACGGGCAAACGTTGCGTCGGATAGGGGTTGTGCCAGTTACTGAAGCCAGTCATGTCGAACACTCTCGAAAGCGCGGCCCGGCGCGAAAAGTCGCTGGGCCTCATGGGAAAGGTTGTAAAGCAGGTAAAACGGGGAACTCCGGATTGCAGCGCGAACGGGCCCAAAAAACAAATTCATTTATCAAATGAATAAATGCGTAATTCGCCTGAATGGGTGCTCGAAGCCGGTGCCGAGCTTCAGCAGCGCGCCCATGCGGATTGCGCGAGTTGGCGGACAACAGGCCCGATGGTCTTACAATAGCCGCACCCCGCCCACGGGCGGCCGGCCTCGACCACGCGCCGGCCACGCCGCCACCCCATCACGATACGCGACACATGACACGAGACCCCCGCCTGACTCTCAACGCCCGGCAACAGGAATTGCTGGAGTGGGTGCAACGCGACGGCTTCGTCACCGTGGACGACCTCGCGAGTCATTTCAACGTGACACCGCAGACGATCCGCCGCGACGTGAACTGGCTCGCCGACATGAATCTGCTGCGCCGCTATCATGGCGGAGCGAGCCTGCCGACCAGCTCCGAGAACGTCTCGTACACGGCGCGCCAGCGCATGTTCCACGAGGAGAAACGGCGCATCGCGACGCTAGTGGCCACTCACATTCCCGATCAGGCATCGCTCTTCATCAATCTCGGCACGACCACCGAGGAAATCGCGCGCGCGCTCAACCGGCATCGCGGCTTGCGCGTGATTACGAACAATCTGAACGTCGCCAGCATGATGAGCGGCTATCCCGATTGCGAGGTGCTCGTGACGGGCGGCATCGTGCGGCCGTGGGACAAGGGCATCGTCGGCGAGCTGGCGATCGACTTCATCCGCCAGTTCAAGGTCGATTTCGCGATCATCGGTACGTCGAGCATCGAAACCGACGGCACGCTGCGCGACTTCGACACGCGCGAAGTGCGCGTCGCCGAGGCGATCATCGAGCACGCGCGCACCGTGTTCCTCGCCGCCGACCACTCCAAATTCGGCCGCCCGGCGCTGGTTCGCCAGGGACATCTCGACCAGATCGACGCGCTGTTCACCGACGCCGCCCCGCCCCCGGACATGGCCGAGACGCTCACCGCCGCCAACTGCCAGGTCTATATCGCCGGGTAAGGTCCGCTCGCGCCAGGCGTTCTCCGCCATGCTGCGGCGCACGCAAAACTTCGAGTGAAATCAAGAATCTGGCGGCTCTCGCCGACCGCCTCCCGGTGGCCCAATTGTCAAAGGGAAAATTTACGGGGGCCGGGTTGGTGTTTCACAGGTGGTTGACTACACTCCAGTTCCCCGGCCTTCGTTGCGCGCTTCGCGCGGCGTCGGCTATTGAATCTGTCGTATAAGCCGTACTTCCCGCCCTGATCCTTTTAGCGGACCCGACCGGCCGTGCCGGTTGCCTGCAAGGCTGTCCGCGATTGCCTGACATGGAGAGAACGATGCTGAGTCCGCATGAATTCGCCACGTTGTTGCTCGTCAAGGACGCCCCCAACCAGGTCGATATGGACCGTGAAGAACTCGATGCATTGCTCGAACGCCAACTGGTGCAACTCGAACGCCTCGCATCGGGCAACGAACGGTGGCGCGTGACGGAAACCGGCAACAACGCATTGCGGGCCATCAAGCGGTCTTCCTGAGACATTTTCCGCCAGCGCTTTTCCGCCCATTTTTTGCACGACGGCCACGGAGCGCGCCGCCTTCGGGTTCGTTCGCACCGGCATTGCACTGGCGCGTCGTTCGATGAGCATGACAGCGGGCCGCTTCGCGGCCCTTTCTTGTGTGCGAATCCTTTACGCAGTAAATTGACGCGACGGACTTCCGACCCTCGCGCATGCCCAAGACGCTCTCCCCCGAAGACATCCAGCAGTTTCGCGAAGCGATGCGACGTGTTGCCGAAAGCGCGTTCGCGACACGCGGCGCGCAGGGCGTGACGATGCGCGAGCTGGCAAAGGAGCTCGGCTGCAGCGCCATGACCCCCTACCGCTACTTCCGCGACAAGAACGAAATTCTCGCGATGGTCCGCGCCGCCGCGTTCAATCGCTTCGCGGCGCGTCTCGAAGCGGCGGCGCAAAGCATCCCCGCAGACGCCCCCGCCGCCGATCACTCGGCGGTCAGCGAAGCCTACGTCGCGTTCGCGCTCGACGAGCCGCACGCGTATCGCCTGATGTTCGACCAGGTGCAGCAGCAAGGCGCTTACCCCGAACTGACCGCCGCGTCGCAGCGCGCATGGCGGCTGCTCGGCGCGCATTTCGAGCAGCTCGTCGCGGCGGGAATTCTGGAAGGCGATCCGCAACTGATCGGCTACGCGTACTGGACAAGCCTGCACGGCTTCACGATGCTCGCGCTCGCCGGTCAGCTACCGTTGCCGGCGGCACGGCAAGCCGATTCGGCCGCCGCGACAAGTCAACCAGCGGACGAACCTTCGCGCGAAGCGGTATTCGCACAGATTCTGCGCATGCTATGGCGCGGCGCCCTGCCTCAACACACGTGAGCAGGTAAGCACGTGAGCTCGCGAGCAGTTGGCCCGCGCCTCAACCGTTGCGCAGTGTCGGATCGACCGCCGCGCGCCAGCTGATCGCCTTCGCGCGCTGCTCCGCAAAGAACTGGACCCACTGATTGCGCACCTTCGGGTCGCCGCTCATCCCCTCGCTCGCGTGGCGCTGCGCGATCGACGCCTGGAACGCGCAGAAATCGTTCTTCGAGAGCCGGCCGCGCCGGTTCGCGACGTACGCATCGAAAAACGTCGTATAGACGGACTGGGCGTCGCTGCCGTAATCGACCGTTTGCGGCGAGCACATCTGCTGCAACGCCTCGAACGAGGGCGCGCCCCTCGTTCCCTCCAGGCTCGGCGAACTCACGCACCCCGCCAGAAGCGCCGCGGCGCCGATCATGAAAAGTCCACGCATTCAAATCACCTCGAAGTGGCTGCTGCCGAGAGTATCGTCCGTGGCCGAGCGTTGCGCCACTCCTCCGGCCATCCGGCCAAGTCTCGATCGGATAAACGAACTTTACTTTTTCGAATATGTTCATTAAAGTTCGAAAACGAACATCATTGGTTCGATTAGTTTTCCAACCTCCTTTCAAGATTCGACCTAGAGGACTCAGCGGTGGCGCAAGGCTCGAAATACGATTTGCTCGTCGTGGGCGGCGGGATCAACGGTGCCGGCATCGCGCGCGACGCGGCCGGGCGCGGCCTGTCGGTGCTGCTGTGCGAACAGGACGATCTGGCCGCGCATACGTCGTCGGCGAGTACGAAGCTGATTCACGGCGGCCTGCGCTACCTCGAATACCGCGAGTTCGGGCTCGTGCGCAAGGCGTTGCAGGAGCGCGAAACGCTGCTGCGCGCGGCGCCGCACATCATGTGGCCGCTGCGCTTCGTGATGCCGCACATGCCCGATCTGCGCCCAGCGTGGCTGATCCGCGCGGGCCTGTTCCTCTACGACCATCTGGCGAAGCGCGAACTGCTGCCCGGCTCGCGCGGCATCGCGATGCACAAACACCCGGCCGGCGCGCCGCTCGTCGATTCGATCAAGCGCGGTTTCGTGTATTCGGACGGCTGGGTCAACGACGCGCGCCTCGTCGTGCTGAACGCGCTCGATGCGCACGAGCACGGCGCGACCATCCTCACGCGCACGAAGCTCGTCAGCGCGGTGCGCGCGGGCGACGAATGGCGCGCGCAGCTACAGCGCGCGGACGGCACGACGCTCGACGTGCGCGCGGCGGCCGTCGCCAACGCGGCGGGCCCGTGGGTCGGCGAACTGCTGAAGGGCGCGCTCGGCCGCCCCGCGTCGCATAGCGTGAGGCTCGTCAAGGGCAGCCACATCGTCACGCGGCGGCTGTTCGAGCACGATCACGCGTACATCTTCCAGAACCCGGACAAGCGGATCATCTTCGCGATCCCGTACGAACACGACTACACGCTGATCGGCACGACCGACCTCGAATATCGCGGCGACCCGTCGCAGGTCGCGATCGACGCCCACGAAACGCAGTACCTTTGCGATTCGATCAACCGCTATTTCAAGCAGAAAATCTCGCCGGCCGACGTGCGCTGGACCTACTCGGGCGTGCGCCCGCTGCTTGAGGACGAAAACGCGGACAACCCCTCGGCGGTCACGCGCGACTACTCGCTCGAACTCGACGCACCGGCGGACGAAGCGCCGCTGCTGTCGGTGTTCGGCGGCAAGATCACGACGTTTCGCAAGCTCGCCGAGCAGGCCGTCGATACGCTCGCGCAAGCCCTGCAGCACGAGGTGCCCGCGTGGACCGTCGGCGCGTCGCTGCCCGGTGGCGATATCGCGCAGGCGAACTTCAACCGCTTCCTCGGCGAGTTCAGCCGCACCCATGCGTGGCTGCCGGCGGCGCTCGCGCATCGCCTCGCGCGCGCATACGGCACGCGCGCGAATCGCGTGCTCGGCGACGCCCGCGCGCTCGCCGATCTCGGCCGCGAATTCGCGCCGGGTCTTTACGAAGCCGAGCTGAGCTATCTGCGCGATGTCGAATGGGCGCGCAGCGCGCAGGACGTGCTGTGGCGACGCTCGAAACTCGGGCTGCACGTCGCGCCGGGCACGCTCGACCAGGTCACGCGCGACATCGACGCGTGGTTCGCGAGCGAACCCGTGCAGCAAAGCGCGTAAGACAACAGGCATGTGAGACACAGGCGGCACGCACGGCGAGAACCCAGGCCGGCTGGACGAGACCGTCACGCGCCATCACACTACTGCAACACACGATTGCAGCGCGCTCGCGACGACACGCCGCAACCTGGCCGCTCCGATCGCCGGCCGGCAACCCGGCGATCCGCCATACCCATGGAGAAGAGACAATGCAGGATCAGTACGTCCTCGCGCTTGACCAAGGCACCACCAGCTCGCGCGCGATGCTGTTCGACCGGCGCGGCAACGTCGTGTCGATCGCGCAGAAAGAATTCCGGCAGATCTATCCGCATCCGGGCTGGGTCGAGCACGATCCGCAGGAAATCTGGTCGACCCAGGCCGGCGTCGCAGCCGAGGCCGTCACGCGCGCGGGCCTGAACGGCGCGTCGATCGCGGCGATCGGCATCACCAACCAGCGCGAAACCACCATCGTGTGGGATCGCCAGACCGGCCAGCCGATCTACAACGCGATCGTCTGGCAGGACCACCGCGCCGCCGACTTCTGCGACGCACTGAAGGCCCAGGGGCTCGAACCGAGCGTGCGCGCGAAAACCGGTCTGCCGATCGACTCGTACTTCTCGGCGACGAAAATCCGCTGGATTCTCGACAACGTCGAAGGCGCGCGCGAAAAAGCGCGCCAGGGCCGGCTCGCGTTCGGCACCGTCGACAGCTGGCTCGTGTGGAATTTCACGAAGGGCGCGCTGCACATCACCGACGTGACCAACGCGTCGCGCACGATGCTCTTCAACATCCACACGCTGCAGTGGGACGACGAACTGCTCGCCGCGCTCGACATTCCGCGCAGCATGCTGCCCGAGGTGCGGCCGTCGTCACAGGTGTACGGACCGACCGTGACCACGGTGTTCGCCTCGAATATTCCGCTCGCGGGCATCGCCGGCGACCAGCAGGCCGCGCTGTTCGGGCAGATGTGCACCGAGTCGGGCATGGTCAAGAACACCTACGGCACCGGCTGCTTTCTGATGATGAACACCGGCGACAAGCCGATCGAATCGCAAAACAATCTCGTCACGACGCTCGCCTGGCAGATCGGCGAGCGGATCGACTACGCGCTCGAAGGCAGCATCTTCATCGGCGGCGCGGTCGTGCAGTGGCTGCGCGACGGCCTCGGCATCATCAGGAACGCGGCGGAGATCGAAACGCTCGCGCGCGGCGTGCCGCATTGCGACGGCGTGTACCTCGTGCCCGCCTTCGCCGGCCTCGGCGCGCCGCACTGGAACGCGCATGCGCGCGGCACGCTGTTCGGCGTAACGCGCGGCACGACGTCCGCGCATATCGCACGCGCGGCGCTCGATTCGATCGCCTATCAATCGCTCGACGTGCTGAAGGCGATGGAAGCCGACGCGGGCATCCGCATCGGCGAACTGCGCGTGGACGGCGGCGCCTGCGCGAACAATCTGCTGATGCAATTTCAGGCCGACATTCTCGGCGTCGACGCGGTGCGCCCGAAGGTGCCGGAAACGACCGCGCTCGGCGCGGCCTATCTGGCCGGTCTCGCGGTCGGCTACTGGAAAGATGTCGACGAACTGCAAAGCCAGTGGAAGCTCGAACACCGCTTCACGCCCGCGCTGCCGCATGCCGAGGTCAAGGCGTGCCTCGACGGCTGGCAGCGCGCGATCCGCGCGGCGAAGGCATGGGCCGATACGCCATAAGCCATAAGCCACGAACCGCGCCGGAAAGCACGTATCATGGCGCTGTCCATCCCGACGCGCAGGCAGGCGAGAACGCCGGCCGCGCGCTTTCCGCTTATCGTTCTTCAGGCATGATCGACCACCTCATCTGTGACTGCGACGGCGTGCTCGTCGACAGCGAAGTCATCGCCGATCGCGTGATGTTCGAAACGCTGACGGCCTCGTTTCCCGGCATCGACTTCGAGCCCGTCGTCAAAACGGCGTTCGGCCAGCAAACCTCGCGCTTTCTCGAAGGCATCGAGCAATCGTTCGACGTCAAACTGCCCGCGAACTTCCTCGACATGATCGAGCACAACATCGAGCTTGCGCTGGCCGCGTCGCTGGGTCCGATCCACGGCGTGCGCGACGCGCTGCAACGCGTGACGCTGCCGGCCGCGGTCGTGTCGAACAGCCGCATGACGCGCGTGAGCGCCTCGGTGCGGCGCGCGGGTCTGCAGCAGATTTTCGGCGAACGGGTTTTCAGCGCCGAGCAGGTCGAGCGGCCCAAGCCCTACCCCGACGTGTATCTGTTCGCGGCAAAAACGCTCGGTGTCGAGCCGGCGCGCTGCCTCGTCGTCGAAGACAGCGTCGCGGGTCTGAATGCGGCACGCGCGGCAGGCATGAAAACGATCGCGTTCGTCGGCGCGAGCCATATTCCCGACGGCTACGCGGACGCGCTGCGCTCGATGGGCATGACGCGCATCATGAAGCACATGGACGAACTGCCTGGGCTGGTCGCGGCGGGCATGCGCGGCGAGTTTGGCGACGTGCAGTCGTAGTATCGATCGACAACGCGCCGCCCCCTTCAGGCCTCGAGCACCGCCCCCTCACGCACCTGCGCAAGCGCCTCGCGAAACTCGACGAGTTCGGCGATCGTCAGCATCGGCAAATCGTGTTGCGCGGCAAAGCGCTCGACGTCCGCGCCGCGCGTCATCGTGCCGTCGGCGTTCATCAACTCGCACAGCACGCCGGCCGGCTTCAGGCCCGCGAGAATCGCGAGATCGACCGTGCCCTCGGTATGGCCGCGCCGCGCGAGCACGCCGCCGGGCATCGCCCGCAGCGGGAACACGTGGCCCGGACGCACGATGTCGGCGGGCTTCGCCGTATCGGCAATCGCGGCGCGGATCGTCGTCACGCGATCCTGCGCCGACACGCCCGTGCTCACACCCTCGCGCGCCTCGATCGACACCGTGAACGCGGTGCCGTGACGGCTTTCGTTGTTGACGGCCATCGGCGGCAATTCGAGCGCGCGGATTGTGTCGTCGGGCAGGCACAGGCAGACGATGCCGCTGCATTCGCGGATCAGGAGCGCCATCGTTTGGACCGACAGACGCTCGGCCGCGACGATCAGATCGGCTTCGTTCTCGCGGTCGTGGTCGTCCTGCAGAACGACGGCGCGGCCCTCGCGCAGCGCCTGCAAGGCGGCGGCGATACGCGGCGGAACGGTTTCGGTGGCGAGCAGCGGGAGATCGGCGAAAGCATCTTCGGCAATCGTCGACGGAGCGGGAAAAGTAGCAAAGGACATGGTTGAAACGCTCATCGCAAAAGTTGGGCGAAAAACGTTTCAGGGCATTGCAAACAGACTCGAACGCGCCGCCGGGCGCCGCACGAAGGCGGCGCTCGTCCACCGGCGCCACCAGAACGACCAGCGGCAGCGCGGAGCGCACATGACTCTATCTGCACATCTTCTTCCATCCGGACTGTGACCGTCGGCTCTGGCTTCTCACCAGATCTGCTGACCCCGCCGCGGCCTTCGATACGCTGAAGACCGCTCGATGCGGGCGCTCGCGGGCTCGCCGACTCGCGCTTTCGCACTGACGGCTTACCGCCGGTGGGGAATTGCACCCCGCCCTGAAGACGCACTGATTGCCGGTTCGACCGGCCGGCGAAGCATACAACAGGCGCACCGGAACTGCAGCGCGCCCCACAAAGACCCTACTGGCGGCGTTGGACCTGCAGCGACGCGCTGACTGCGCCCCGACCTGCGTCCGAACCGCGCGCCGTCGAGCCTCAACCCGGCACGCCTTCGCGCGCGGCCTCCTCACGCGCCGCGCCCACGGCCGGCACGTCCCAGCGCGGCGGCGTCTCCGCCCGCAGCGTCACGCGAAACGCGCGCGCCTCGGTGTCGCCGGGATTGCGCAGGCTGTGCGGCTGATCGGCATCGAAGACGATCGCATCGCCGGTCGCGAGCAGCTGGCGTTGATCGTGCACGCTGACTTCGAGCGTGCCGTCGCTGACGACGAGGTTGACGGTCGTGCCCGGCGCGCGCGGCGTGCCCGTCTCGGTGTGCAGCGGCGCGATGCGCAGCTCGTGAAATTCGGCGGCGCCCGGCTCGGTATCGGGATACAGCGGCCGCGCCGAGTAGCGCCCGTTCGCGCTGACGACTCGCGCCGAGCGCTCGGCCGGCAGATGCTCGAAGCCGTTCGTCGCGTGGCGCCGCAGAAACGCCGCGACCGAGACCTTCAGCGCCGCCGCCACCTTGCACAGCACCTTGATCGACGGCACGCTGCGCGCCGATTCGATCTGCGCGAGCATGGCGCGCGACACGCCGGACGCGCGCGCTAGCGCATCGAGCGAAAGCTGGCGCTCGGCGCGCAGGCGGGCCAGATTCACGCCGACCAGTTGCTCGAGCGCATCGAACGGTTCGGCTGCGCGCGGCACCGCGTCGGCATCGGCCGAGCGATCGCGAACCAGTGCAAGCGGAGAATGCATAGTGGCCTCCAGAGCGCCGCCGGGCGGCGCAAAAGCATTGAGTGGAAGCAAGATAGCATCGCGCTGTGCCGCGCCCAACGAAGTTATCTTCACACTGTTATCAGCATTGCAGAGGCAAGCCGTTCACGCACGCTGCGCGACCGCGCGCACCGGCGCATCCATGCGCGCGGCGAACCACGTGAGCAGCAGCGCCGCCACGCTGACCGCCGCCGCGACCCACGGCAAGGTATCGAGGGCATGGCCGTGAGCGATCACGAGGCCGCCGAGCCACGCGCCTGCCGCATTGCCGACGTTGAATGCGCCGATGTTCAGCGTCGAGGCGAGATTCGGCGCGGCGGCCGCCTTCTCGACCACGCGCATCTGCAACGGCGGCACCGTCGCGAACGCGGCAATGCCCCACACGAACACCGTGAGCGCCGCGGCGACCTGCGAATGGCTGGTGCGCGCGAAGACCGCCATGACCACCGCGAGCGCGGCGAGAATGCCCATCAGCGAGGGCATCAGCGCGCGGTCCGCGAGCTTGCCGCCGACCACGTTGCCGACCGTCAGGCCCGCGCCGAACAGCACGAGAATCAGCGTCACGGCGCGCGGCGAGAAGCCGCTCACCTGTTCGAGGATCGGCGCGATATAGGTGAACACGACGAACACGCCGCCGAAGCCGAGCACCGTCATCGCGAGCGCGGTCCAGACCTGCGGGTCCCTCAGCACGCGCACTTCGTGGCCGAGGCCGGCCGGGCCGCTGTCGTGCCGGTTCGGCACGAGCGCCGCGATGCCCGCGAGCGACAGCACGCCGAGTCCGCTAACGATCCAGAACGTCGCGCGCCAGCCGAACTGCTGGCCGACGAAGGTGCCGAACGGCACGCCGAGCACGTTCGCGAGCGTGAGGCCCGTGAACATCAGCGCGATCGCGCTGGCGCGCTTCTCGGCCGGCACGAGCGAGGCCGCGACCACCGCGCCGATGCCGAAGAACGAGCCGTGCGCGAACGAGGTCACGACGCGCGCGACCATCAGCACCGAATAATCGGGCGCGACCGCGCACAGCACGTTGCCGACGATGAACACGCCCATCAGCAGTTGCAGCGCCAGCTTGCGCGACATCTTGCTCGTGACCACCGCGAGCAGCGGCGCGCCGACCGCGACGCCGAGCGCGTAGCCGCTCACGAGCAGCCCCGCCGACGGAATCGACACGGCGAGATCGCGCGCCACCTCGGGCAACAGGCCCATGATGACGAATTCGGTCGTGCCGATCGCGAATGCGCTGATCGCCAGCGCGAGTAAGGGAATGGGCATGGAGGTGCTCCGGATAAGAGGGAAATTCAGTCAAGGCCGCATTGTCCGGGCAGGGAGCCGATTTGATAATTGGCGTAGCATTTGAAACATTTTCAAATCGTGCTTGAAAATCGGCAATGGACAATCTCGGCGACATCCGCCTCTTCGTCGAAGCGGCGCAGCAGGGCAGCCTGTCGGCGGCGGGCCGCAGAATGGGCCTCACGCCCGCCGCGGCAAGCGCGCGCCTCGCCAGGCTCGAAAGCCATCTGAAGGCGCGGCTCTTCGAGCGCACCACGCGCCAGTTGCGGCTCACCGACGAGGGGCGGCTCTATCTGAACTGCTGCCGCGAGGCGCTGCAATCGCTCGACGACGCCGAAGCGGCCTTGCAGGAAGGGCAAGGCGTCGTGCGCGGCAAGGTGCGCATCTCGACGACCTCCGACTTCGGCCGCAACCTGCTGCTGCACTGGCTCGACGAATTCAACGCGCGATATCCGGACGTGAAGTTCGCGCTGACGCTGTCGGATTCGCTGTCGAATCTCGTGCAGGAAGACATCGATCTCGCGATTCGCTTCGGCGTGCCGCAAGACAGCTCGCTGGTCGCCCGCAAGCTCGCGCCGAACCGGCGCGTGCTGTGCGCGTCGCCGGCATACATCGCGCGCAAGGGCGAGCCGAAGGACCCGCAAGACCTCGCCCGTTTCGATTGCATCGTGCTCGGCACCGCGTCCGGGCCGGCGAACGAGTGGCGCTTCACGCGCGGCGACGCAGTGCAGCACTACACGGTGCCGCTCGACGCCGCGCGCGAGACCAACGACGGCGCGGTCGCCCGCGAATGGGCGCTGCGCGGCTACGGCATCGCGATCAAATCGATGTGGGACGTGGAAGCGGACCTGCGCGCCGACGGACTGAAGGTGCTGTTGCCCGAGTGGCGCTATCCGGACGCGCCGCTGCACGCGCTCTATCACCGCAACCGCTTCATGGCGCCGCGCGTGCGCGTGCTGCTCGATTTTCTCGCCGAGCGTTTCGCGCTCGTGTCGGACGAACTGGAAAGCCTGCTGGGCCTGCCGCCGGAACGCTCGGCCGGCGGCCAAACCCGTGCTCCCTGAAGGGCTATAATAGTGAGTTACGTTGCGGCGGCGCTTGCGCATCAGCTTGCGCGCCCGAACGCGTGGCCCGGCGCGCCGCGCAACCCTCTCCACCCTTTATGACGCCCCCAGGTTAACCACTGCGACCGGCGAAATTCGATGACCAAGAAAGTTTATGTAAAGACCTTTGGCTGCCAGATGAACGAGTACGACTCCGACAAGATGGTCGATGTGCTCGGTGCCGCTGAAGGACTCGTCAAGACCGACACGCCGGAAGACGCCGACGTGATCCTGTTCAACACCTGCTCGGTGCGCGAAAAAGCGCAGGAAAAAGTCTTCTCCGACCTCGGCCGCGTGCGCGAGCTGAAGGACGCGAATCCAGATCTGATTATCGGCGTAGGCGGCTGCGTGGCGAGCCAGGAAGGCGCGTCGATCGTCGCGCGCGCGCCGTACGTCGACATCGTGTTCGGGCCGCAAACGCTGCACCGCCTGCCGCAAATGATCGACGAGCGCCGCGTGAGCGGGCACGCCCAGGTCGATATTTCGTTCCCCGAAATCGAGAAGTTCGACCACCTGCCGCCGGCGCGCGTCGAAGGCCCGAGCGCGTTCGTGTCGATCATGGAAGGCTGCAGCAAGTACTGCAGCTACTGTGTCGTGCCCTACACGCGCGGCGAGGAAGTGTCGCGTCCGCTCGACGACGTGCTGACCGAAATCGCCGGTCTCGCCGACCAGGGCGTGCGCGAAGTCACGCTGCTCGGCCAGAACGTCAACGCATACCGTGGCGCGCTGACCGTGGGCTCAAGCGAGATCGCCGACTTCGCGACGCTGATCGAATACGTCGCGGACCTCCCCGGCATCGAACGGATTCGCTACACCACCTCGCATCCGAAGGAATTCACGCAGCGCCTGATCGACACCTACGCGAAGGTGCCGAAGCTCGTGAGCCACCTGCATCTGCCGGTGCAGCACGGCTCCGACCGCATCCTGATGGCGATGAAGCGCGGCTACACCGTGCTCGAATACAAGTCCGTGATCCGCAAGCTGCGTGCGATCCGCCCGGACCTGTCGCTGTCGACGGACATGATCGTCGGCTTCCCCGGCGAGACCGAGGAAGACTTCGCGAAGATGATGGCGCTCGTCGACGAGATGAAGTACGACACGAGCTTCTCGTTCATCTACAGCCCGCGTCCCGGCACGCCGGCCGCGAACCTGCACGACGACACGCCGCGCGAGGTGAAGCTCAAACGCCTGCAACATCTGCAGGCGACCATCGAAGAGAACGTGCAGCGCATCAGCGACGCGATGGTCGGCAAGGTCGAGCGCATTCTGGTCGAGCGCCCCGCGCGCAAGGACCCGAACGAGCTCGCGGGCCGCACCGAGAACAACCGCGTCGTCAATTTCCCGGCGCCGGTCGCCTCGCACGCACGGTTGATCGGCCAGATGGTCGACGTGAAGATCGTGCACGCGTACCCGCACTCGCTGCGCGGCGAACTCGTGATGGTTCACGACGACCGCACGGCGACCACGCACTGACGCACTGAACGGCCGCCACCCGACATTCCGAGTACCGCAACCGACAGGATCGACTCACCGCCTTGAAGACCACTCAGCAGCATCTGGAATTCACCGCGCCGCGCGAAGACAACGCGCGGCTCGCCAACCTCTGCGGACCGCTCGACGAAAATCTGCGGCAGATCGAGCAGGCGCTCGACGTGACCTTGCAGCGCCGCGGCCATCGCATCACGATTCGCGGACGCGGCGCAAAGCTCGCGCTCACGGCGCTCGAAAACTTCTACAACAGCGCGCGCGAGCCTTTGTCGGTCGACGACATCCAGCTCGCGCTCGTCGAAGTGCGCCATCCGGCGCGCCATCGGCCGAACGGCAACGGCGGCGCCAATGGCGACGACGCGGCCGATCCGCGCTTCGCCGGCAACCCCGATCATCCGTTCGACCAGCCCGCCGATCTCGACGCGAGCGACGACGACTTCCAGGAATACGGTCCGAAACTCTACACGCGGCGCGCGGACCTGCGCGGCCGCACGCCGGCGCAGCGCGAGTATCTGAAGCAGATCGTCTCGCACGACGTCACCTTCGGCGTCGGCCCGGCCGGCACCGGCAAGACCTACCTCGCGGTGGCCTGCGCGGTCGACGCGCTCGAGCGCGACCAGGTCAAGCGCATCGTGCTGACGCGCCCGGCCGTCGAGGCGGGCGAGCGGCTCGGCTTCTTGCCGGGCGATCTGGCGCAGAAGGTCGATCCGTACCTGCGTCCGCTCTACGATGCACTCTACGACCTGCTCGGCTTCGACAAGACCGCGAAGATGTTCGAGCGGCAGATGATCGAAATCGCACCGCTCGCGTACATGCGCGGCCGCACACTCAATCACGCGTTCATCATCCTCGACGAGGCGCAGAACACCACGCCCGAGCAGATGAAGATGTTCCTCACGCGAATCGGCTTCGGCTCGAAGGCCGTCGTCACCGGCGACACGACCCAGATCGACCTGCCGCGCGGCCACAAGAGCGGCCTGATCGAGGCGCAGCAGGTGCTCTCGGAGGTGCGCGGCATCGCGCTCACGCGCTTCACGAGCGCGGATGTGGTGCGCCATCCGCTGGTCGCGCGCATTGTGGAGGCGTACGATGCGCATGCGCAGAAATCGGCGGCTCCGTTGGATTCGCGCTGAAGCGCGGCACTTGCGCGGGATAGGCGGCGTGGCTGACCGGACCGCGTAAGCCGCGCCGCCGAGCGGCGCCACCGGAGCGACGCGCTCTGCTCGAAGCCGCTGCCATCGCGAACGCCACGAACGCCACGAACGCCACGAACGCCACGAACGCCACGAACGCCACGAACGCCACGAACGCCACGAACGCCACGAACGCCACCAAGAGCGTAACGCCCCACGCAACCGCCAGCGCAACAACGAACGCCGCAGGAAACACCACAACAAACGCGAAGCCCCGACCCGAAACCGCATGAGCCGCTCCCCGAAACTGACGTTGAACCTGCAATTTCCCGCCGCCAAAGCCTGGCCGGAACACAAGGCGCTGCTGCCGCGCGCGAGCGTTGCGAGCTGGATCAAGGCGGCGCTCTTCGCGGACGGCGAACTGACCGTGCGTTTCGTCGACGTCGAGGAAGGCCGCACGCTGAACCGCACCTATCGCGGCAAGGACTACGCGACCAATGTGCTGACCTTCGCCTACGCCGAATCGGAAGACGATCCGGTCACGGGCGATCTGATCCTGTGCTGCCCGGTAGTTGAAAAGGAAGCCACCGAGCAGGGCAAGCCGCTCGTCGCGCACTATGCGCATCTGCTCGTGCACGGTACGCTGCATGCCCAGGGCTACGACCACGAAGTCGAGGAAGAAGCCGAGGAAATGGAAGCGATCGAAACCGAAATCCTCGGTAAGCTCGGGTTTCCGGACCCTTACCGATAGGCTTCTGCGACTCCCGCCCCTTCCCCACGCCATCCACGACCCAACCCTACCGTGAGCACCTCGTCCCCCGAAGCCGATATCCCCGTGCGCTGCCCGGACTACCCGCCGATGCTCGGCGAGTCGCGGCTGCTGACGGACGAGGAACTGCGCGCGTCGCTCGAATCGACGCTGCGCGGCTGGGACCGCCAAAGCGACCTGTGGCTGTTCGGCTATGGCTCGCTGATCTGGAACCCGGGCCTGCCGACCGTCGAAGCGCTGCGCTCGAAGGTGCACGGCTATCACCGCGGGCTCTACCTATGGTCGCGCGTGAATCGCGGCACGCCCGAGCAGCCGGGCCTCGTGCTCGCGCTCGATCGCGGCGGCTCGTGCACTGGCGTGGCATTCCGGCTCGCCGCCGCCGGCTCGATGCCGCATCTCGAAGCGCTGTGGCGCCGCGAAATGCCGATGGGCTCGTACCGCCCCGCCTGGCTGCCCTGCGTACTCGCGGACGGTCGGCGCGTCGACGCGCTCGCCTTCGTGATGCGGCGCGACGCACCGAGCTACACCGGCAAGCTGCGCGACGACATCGTCCGGACCGTGCTCGGTTGCGCGTGCGGCCGCTACGGCACGACGCTCGACTACGTGAGCCGCACGGTCCATGCGCTGCGCGAAAGCGGCATGCCCGACCGCGCGCTCGAAGCGCTGCTCACACGCTGTCAGGCGCGAGAGGTCGATGAAATGCCGCAGCCGGCCGCGCCCGAGCGCGCGGCGACGGGACGGTAAGACTGAAAGAGCCGAAGCCGGGAAGCGCCGGCCGGCCCTAGGCACGACTCGCCAGCGGCGCCGCGAGCCATCCCGCCCGCTCTCGCCCGTCCCCGTGCGCGAGTTACTTTTTTGCCGGCAAGCGCTTTTCGACACGTAATCGGTTAGGATGAGCCCATGCCCCGCCCTCGCGGCGCGGCCGCTTCACCCGGCTTCAAATCAGCGCCAGGCCCGGCGGGACACGGTTTCGCCATGCGCCTGGTGTATCCTTAATGCTCTGCAACAGCGCGCCCAGTCTCGCCGGGCGCACTACCATGAACGACACGTATCCCAGTCGACGCCATACCGGACGCACCCTCGACAAACCGCAGGAAAAGCGCTCGCTGCTCGAGCGCCTGACCGATTTCATCTCGCCCGAGCCCGACTCGCGCGCCGAACTTCTGGAAATTCTGCAGGACGCGCACGAGCGCAACCTGATCGACGCCGACTCGCTGTCGATGATCGAAGGCGTGTTCCAGGTGTCGGAACTGTGCGCACGCGACATCATGGTGCCGCGAGCGCAAATGGACGCGATCAACATCGCGGACAACCCATCCGAATTCATCCCGTTCGTGCTGGAAAAGGCGCACTCGCGCTATCCGGTCTACGAGGGCAATCGCGACAACATCATCGGCGTGCTGCTCGCGAAAGACCTGCTGCGCTACTACGCCGAAGAGGAATTCGACGTGCGCGGCATGCTGCGCCCGGCCGTGTTCATCCCCGAGTCGAAGCGCCTGAACGTGCTGCTGCACGACTTTCGCGTGAACCGCAACCACCTCGCGGTGGTCGTCGACGAATACGGCGGCGTGGCGGGCCTCATCACGATCGAAGACGTGCTGGAGCAGATCGTCGGCGACATCGAGGACGAATACGATTTCGACGAGGAAAGCGGCAATATCATCGCCTCGCCGGACGGGCGCTTCCGCGTGCGCGCGCTGACCGAGATCGAGCAGTTCAACGAGACCTTCGGCACGCACTACCCGGATGAGGAAGTCGATACGATCGGCGGGCTCGTTACGCATCACTTCGGCCGCGTGCCGCATCGCGGCGAAAAAGTCCGCCTCGACGATCTGATCTTCGAGATCCTGCGCGGCGACGCGCGCCAGGTCCACATGCTGCTGGTGCGCCGCGACCCGCTCGCGGGCCAGCGCGAACGCGAGGCGCAGCACGTGCAGACCTGAGCGGCCGGCGCGCCCGTTCGCGAAATTTTGGCGTGCCGCCTTGCAGGTTTCCTTGCACGCTTTTTTGACTCCTCATTTCGACTCCTCAACTTCCGACGCCGACCACGCAACGATGGCCGACCCGATCACTTCCCGCCCGCGCCACGACGTGAGCGCCCCCGCCGCCGACGGCACGCGCAGCCGCGCCCTGCCGCGCTGGCACTATCTCGTGGCGCTCGCCGCGGGTGCCGCCAATACGCTATCGTTCGCGCCGACGCCGCACGGCGGCTGGCTGCAGCTCGCGATCTTCGTGTTCTTTTTCGCGTGGCTCACACGAAGCACCGGCTGGAAAAGCGCCGCGCTGACGGGCTGGGCGTTCGGCTTCGGCAATTTCGTGACCGGCGTGTGGTGGCTCTACGTGAGCATGCACGACTACGGCGGCATGCCCGCGCCGCTGGCCGGCACGGCGCTCGCGCTGTTCTCGCTGTACCTGGCCCTCTATCCGGCGCTGGCCGCAGGTGTCTGGTCGTTCTGCGCGGGCCACGCCCGCAACGGCGCGGCCGACGACCGCCAGCCGTTCTCGCCGACCTGGCACGGCGCGCTCGCCTTCGCGAGCGCGTGGGCCATTGGCGAATGGCTGCGCGGCACCGTGTTCACCGGCTTTCCGTGGCTCGCCACCGGCTATGCGCAGGTGGACGGCCCGTTCGCCGGATTCGCGCCGGTGGCCGGCGTGTACGGCGTCGGCTGGATGGTCGCGCTGAGCGCCGCGCTGATCGTGCAGGCGCTGCTGGCGTCGATCTCGGCGGGTTCAGCACGCGAACTGCGCAACGCAGGCGCCGCACCGGGCGCCGCCGCGCGCGCCGTGGTCGGCTGCGTGTTCGCCCACCGCCACCGGTTTGGCGGCGGTGACCGCCTTT
>NZ_JAAGPS010000103.1:0-28158 GCF_017105025.1 Paraburkholderia sp. Ac-20336
TATCGCGCAGGAGCAGCGGCAGCAAGCCGTAATCGGCGGTGGAAACGAACGCGAGCGACAGCACGCCCGCCTCGCCGCGCGCGAGGCTCTGCGCGAGCGGGCGCAGCCCCTCGGCCGCCGCAAGCAGGCGCTGCACCTCGGGCAGGAGGTCGGCGCCGACCGCCGTCAGTTCGACCGAGCGCTTGGTGCGCGCGAACAGCTCGACGCCGAGCGTCTCCTTGAGCGCACGGATCGCCTGCGAGAGCGGCGGCTGCGTCATCGACAGACGCGCGGCCGCGCGGCCGAAGTGCTTTTCCTCGGCCACGGCGACGAAGTAGCGCAACTGGCGCAGATCGGGAATCGTCGGCAGCATGATGAAGACCCGGATTAATATGTTTTACGACCTGAACACGCGCAAATAATACACGCGACGCATGATACGCAAAACCGCCTGTCTGCCCGGCGCGGCGGCACTACACTGAACGGATGTGCCGGCGCGCCCGCTGGCGCATGCCCCGGCGGCTGCCCCCGGGCGGGGCGCGAGCCGCGCCGGCGCCCCGCCCTCGCGGCCCGGATCACGAACAGAACAGACAGACTGGAGCGTCCCCATGGCATACAACCGTCGTTCGAAAAACATCACGCAAGGTGTAGCGCGCTCGCCGAATCGCTCGATGTACTACGCGCTCGGCTACCAGAAAGAGGACTTTGACAAGCCGATGATCGGCGTCGCCAACGGCCACTCGACCATCACGCCGTGCAACGCCGGCCTGCAGCGTCTCGCCGACGCGGCCGTGGCCGCGATCAAACTGGCCGACGCGAACCCGCAGACTTTCGGCACGCCGACGATCTCGGACGGCATGTCGATGGGCACCGAGGGCATGAAGTACTCGCTCGTGTCGCGCGAGGTGATCGCCGATTGCATCGAGACCTGCGTGCAGGGGCAATGGATGGACGGCGTGGTCGTGATCGGCGGCTGCGACAAGAACATGCCGGGCGGCATGATCGGCCTCGCGCGCATGAACGTGCCGGGCATCTACGTGTACGGCGGCACGATCCGCCCCGGCAACTGGAAAGGCACCGATCTGACGATCGTGTCGTCGTTCGAGGCGGTCGGCGAATTCACGGCGGGCCGCATGTCGCAGGAAGACTTCGACGGCATCGAGAAAAACGCGTGCCCGTCGACCGGTTCGTGCGGCGGCATGTACACGGCCAACACGATGAGCTCGTCGTTCGAGGCGCTCGGCATGTCGCTGATGTATTCGTCGACGATGGCGAACCCCGACGAGGAAAAGGTCGACTCGGCCGCCGAGTCGGCGCGCGTGCTCGTCGAAGCGGTCAAGCGGGATCTGAAGCCGCGCGACATCATCACGAAGCAGTCGATCGAAAACGCGGTCGCGCTCATCATGGCGACCGGCGGCTCGACCAACGCGGTGCTGCACTACCTCGCGATCGCGCACGCAGCCGAGGTCGAATGGACGATCGAAGATTTCGAGCGCATGCGCAAGAAAGTGCCGGTGATCTGCAACCTGAAGCCGTCGGGCCAGTATGTGGCGACCGACCTGCACAAGGCCGGCGGCATCCCGCAGGTGCTGAAGATCCTGCTCGACGCGGGCCTGCTGCACGGCGACTGCATCACGATCACCGGCAGGACGATCGCCGAGGAACTGAAGGACGTGCCGGCCAAACCGCGCGGCGATCAGCGGGTGATCTTCCCGATCGACCAGGCGCTCTACGCCGAGGGCCACCTCGCGATCCTCAAGGGCAATCTGGCCGAAGACGGCGCAGTCGCCAAGATCACGGGCTTGAAGAATCCGGTCATCACGGGCCCGGCGCGCGTGTTCGACGACGAGCAAAGCGCGCTCGAAGCGATCCTCGCGGACAGGATCGTCGCCGGCGACGTCGTGGTGCTGCGCTACCTCGGCCCGAAGGGCGGCCCCGGCATGCCGGAGATGCTCGCGCCGACCTCGGCGATCATCGGCAAGGGGCTCGGCGAATCGGTCGGGCTCATCACCGACGGCCGCTTCTCGGGCGGCACGTGGGGCATGGTAGTCGGGCACGTTGCGCCAGAAGCGTTCGTCGGCGGCACGATCGCGCTCGTGCAGGAAGGCGATTCGATCACGATCGACGCACACCAGCTGCTGCTGCAACTGAACATCGACGACGCCGAACTGGCGCGCCGCCGCGCCGCGTGGCAGGCGCCGAAGCCGCGCTACACACGCGGCGTGATGGCGAAGTATTTCGCGCTGGCACAGCCGGCGAATCGCGGTGCGGTGACGGGGTGACGGAGTAACGATGGCCGCGCGTTGCTGAGCGGCCGCGCGCGTGAGCACGTATAAGTGCGTATGAAGGGCGTAATTCGACGCCCAAGCCACGCGCTGCCGCCCGCTTCGCCATGCCGCACACGACAGGCCCGGCCCGCCGCCGCACGGCGCAAAAAATGCCAAGGGGCGCACGGAAAATCGTGTGCCCCTTGCTCTTATAATGCGTGCACCACAAGCCGGGCATCCGAACCGGCGGAGACCACCATGAAATCAATGTCGTATGCAGCCGTAGCAGCCGCTGTTGCGCTCGCCGTCACATTGAGCAGCGCCAGTCCGGCCGCGCATGCCGAAGCTGCGACGGGCCTCGCGCTGGCCCAACAGCAGAACTGCATGAGCTGTCACTCGGTCACGCGCACCTTCATGGGCCCGGCGCTGCGCGACGTCGCGGCAAAGTATGCGGAACGCGCCGACGCGGCGACCTATCTGAAGCACAAGATTCTCGACGGCAGCACCGGCATATGGGGACCCGTGCCGATGCCCGCGAACACCCAGCTCACGCCCGATCAGGCCGCCGCGCTCGCGACCTGGGTGCTGACGCTCAAAGATGAGCCGCCGCTCAAGCCGGCACCTCATTCGACGCCATGAACGAAACATGCCCGCTATGCGTGGCGCCTGATCTGAATACGGCGCACTATCGCCTCACGCCATCGCAATAGACGTGACGCCGTAGCCTCACGCGCGGCCCGAGCGCCGCGCCAGCTCCTCTTGCACCGCCTCGCGTACCCAGCCGGTCATTTCGGCTTCGAGCGTCCGCGCGACTTCGCGCGTGATCTGAGTGACGAGCAGACTCGCGTGCTGCTGCAACGCATCGCGGCAACGCGCCTCGATCACGCTGCGCCCCTCTCCCGACAGAAAGCCCGCGAAGCGTCCGCGCAGACGCTCGGCGATCAGATCGGCATCGGGTTGCGAAGACTGTGCGGCGGCTTCGTGCCCGAGATCCGGCGGCACGGTCGCGCCGGCCTCGGCAGGCGGCAACGGCTCGACGCGGTCGAACACGCCCGGCGCCGCGGATTCAGACGCCGGCTCGACGGCCGGCGCCTCGTGCGGCCGCGGCGCGCGGCCCGGCATCAGTATTTCGTGCAGGACCGGAATCGAATTGTCGTTGGGATCGGACACGTGCACTCTCCGCGTTGAACGCCCGGGAAGCGACGCGCGCCATGCGCGCGAAGCGGACGGAATGAAACCTAGCTGCCTTGCTTGTAGTTGTTCAAAGCATAGCCGCGATCGCGATAGAAACGATAGCGTTCGCGGCCGGCAACGAGTTCGTCGTGTGCGTTACCGACCACTTCGAGCAATCTTTCGAAGCGCGCGAACTGGGCAGGCACCGTCGCGCCGAGATTGAGCAGCACCTGGTGATGCGGCGCGTCGTCGAGATTCGCGGCCAGCACGACAGGCGTCTGGGCCGCAAGCGGCGTGCCCGCCATGCAGTGCGGCACGAAGTCGAGCGGCGAGAACGTCCAGAGCTTTTCGTCGAAGGCCCGCAGGCGCGCGGGCTCGGCCAGCACCACGAGCGGCTGGCCGGCCAGATACGCCTTGCGCACGAGCCGGCATGCGTACAGCAGCGAATCGCCGACGTTCGAGTGAAAGTCGATTCTCGTCATCGGCCGCTCCGCCCTGCTCGCGGCGCGGCCGCCGTGCGCTTGCCGCAATGCGTCATTGCGCGGCGCGGTCGATCAGGAACTGCGCGAGCAGCGGCACCGGACGGCCCGTTGCGCCCTTCGCCGCGCCGCTCTTCCACGCAGTGCCCGCGATGTCGAGATGCGCCCATGGATAGGCGTCGGTGAAGCGCGACAGGAAGCACGCGGCCGTCACGCTGCCGGCCGGACGTCCGCCGATGTTCGCGACGTCGGCGAAATTCGACTTCAGCTGGTCCTGATACTCGTCGTCGAGCGGCAGGCGCCATGCCGGGTCGGAGGCTTCGCGCGAGGCGTCGAGCAGTTCACCCGCGAGCGCGTCGTCCTTCGAGAACAGGCCGCTGTTGTGATGGCCGAGCGCGATGATGCAGGCGCCCGTCAGCGTGGCGATGTCGATCACGGCGGCCGGCTTGAAGCGCTCGGCGTAGGTGAGCGCGTCGCACAGGATCAGGCGGCCCTCGGCGTCGGTGTTGAGCACCTCGATCGTGAGGCCCTTCATGCTCGTGACGATGTCGCCCGGCTTGGTGGCCGTGCCCGACGGCATGTTCTCGACGGCCGGGATAATGCCGACCACGTTGATCTTCAGGCCCATCTCGGCGACCGCGCGCAGCGTGCCCAATACCGAGCCCGCGCCGCACATGTCGTACTTCATCTCGTCCATGCCCTCGCCCGGCTTCAGCGAGATGCCGCCCGTGTCGAACGTGACGCCCTTGCCGACCAGCACCACCGGCGCGGCCTTGGCGCCGCCGCCCTGGTACTGCAGCACGATGAACTGTGCCGGTTCGACCGCGCCCGCCGTGACCGACAGGAACGAGCCCATCTTGAGCGCCTCGCACTGCTTCTCGCCGAGCACTTCGACCTTCAGCTTCCAGTCTTTCGCGAGCTTCTTCGCGGTGTTGGCGAGATAGGTCGGCGTGCAGACGTTGCTCGGCAGATTGCCGAGGTCGCGCGTGAGGTCCATGCCGTTGGCGAGCGCGGCGCCCTGCTTCGCGGCAAGCTTGGTGGCCTTCTCGTCGCCGGTAGCGACGCTGAAGACGATGCGTTTCAGCGCGCGCGGCGTGTTGTCCGGCTTGCTCTTCATCTGCGTGAAGCGGTAGGTCAGCTCGCGCAGCGCGAGGATCGCGGCGCGCACGCACCAGTCGGACGTGCGTTCGAGCACCGGCAGTTGTGCGAGCGTGAACGTGACCTGCACGATCTTCGTGCCGAGCAGTGCGCGCCACGCGGCGCGCACGGCTTCGCCGTAGGCCTTCTGGCCGAAAGCGTCCTGCTTGCCGAGGCCGACGAGCAGGACACGCGAGGCGCCGATGCCCGATACTTCGTGCAGGAACAGCGTCGTGCCCGCCTTGCCGTCCATGTCGCCGGCCTTGATGATGCGCGTCAGCAGGCCCCGCGTGGCTTCATCGATCTCAAGCGCAGCGCCCGAGAGCGTTTGCGACTCGAACACGCCGATTACGATGCAGTCGGATTTCCCGGTCAGGAAACCGTTTGACGAGCCTTTGGTCCAATCACAGGCTTTTATGCTAAAGTCCATCGCGCTTGTCCTCGGATAAAATCTGGGCTTAGGATGAAAGCCGCAATTATCCGCTATTTTTCCCGCGGCGGCTGCACCGGAGGCGTGACGGAACGAACCCGCGCGTTGCCGTGAGCGCCCCCTCTCGTCATCACTAATGATCTTCGAACGCTCCCTTCAGCGCGAACTCGCGTACACGGCGGGTGCCGTGTTCATGGTTCTCCTCACGCTCGTGCTGACGACGATGATGATCCGCATCGTCGGCTTCGCGGCGTCGGGCGAGATCGACCCGCGCGACGTGCTGGTCCTGATCGGCCTCACCGTGATCGGCTATCTGGCCATCATGCTCGTCGCCACGCTGTTCGTCTCGATCCTGTTCGTGCTCACGCGCTGGTACAAGGACTCCGAGATGGTCGTGTGGCTGTCCTCGGGCGTGAGCCTCACGCAGTTCATCAAGCCGATCGGCCTGTTCGCCACGCCGATCATCATTCTCATCATGTTCTTCGTGTTCGTCGGCTGGCCGTGGTCGAACCAGCAGAGCAAGCTGATCCGCGCGCGCTTCCAGCAGCGCGACGAAGTCTCGCTGCTCGCGCCGGGCCAGTTCCGCGAATCGCCGACCACGCACCGCGTGTTCTTCATCGAGAAGATGTCGCCCGACCAGGGTCATGTCGAAAACGTGTTCGTGACAAGCACCGAAGGCGGCAAGGTCAACGTGGTGGTGTCGAAGAACGGCCACGTCGAGACGCACAAGAACGGCGACCGCTTCGTCGTGCTCGAAAACGGCCGCCGCTACGACGGCGAGCCGGGCCACCCCGATTTCCGCATCATGGAGTTCGAGCGCTACGGCGTGAAGATCCAGAGCCAGCCGGTCGTCAATACGCCGACCACCACCGGCTTGCCGACGCTTACGCTGCTGCGCAATCCGAGCAACGACAACCTCGCCGAATTCGCATGGCGCGCGGGGCTGCCGCTGATCGCGATCAACCTGATGCTGCTCGCGATCCCTCTCGCGCACCAGAACCCGCGGCGCAGCCGCACGATCAACCTCGTGATGGCCGTGCTGATCTATCTCACGTACTCGAATCTGCTGAACGTGGTGCAGTCGTGGATCGAGCAGGGCAAGATGTCGTTCGGCGTGGGACTCGTGATCCTGCATGTCATCGTAGCGGCAATCGTCGCGTTCATCTTCTGGCTGCGCGTGCGCAACCGGCCGCTCTTCACGTGGGCGATGTTCAGCCGTTCGAAGGGAGCCTGACCGATGCGCATCTATGAACGGTATTTCGCGCGTCAGATCTATCTCACGTTCGTCTTCATCCTGTTTGCGTTTTCGGGTCTGTTCTTCTTTTTCGACCTGATCAACGAACTGAATTCGGTCGGCCACGGCAACTACAAATTCCAGTACGCGGTGCTGCGCGTCGCGCTGCAAACGCCGTCGCGCTTCTACGAAATCATTCCGGTCGCGGCGCTGATCAGCGCGATCTACGTGTTCGCGCAGATGGCCGCGAATTCCGAATACACGATCTTCCGCGTGTCGGGTCTCGCGACCAACCGGGCGCTGCGCTCGCTGCTGAAGATCGGCATTCCGCTCGTGATCGTCACCTATCTGATCGGCGAAGTGGTCGGCCCGTACACGGATCAGCTCTCCGAGCGCGTGCGGCTCGAAGCGCTCGGCTCCTCGGTGTCGAGCAACTTCCAGTCGGGCGTGTGGGTCAAGGACACGCTCACCGAGCGCGCCGACGGCGATCAGGTCACGCGCTTCGTCAACGTCGGCGAGCTGATGCCCGACGCGACGATCAGCAACGTGCGCATCTACGAGTTCGATTCGAAGTTCCGGCTCTCGAACGTGCGTATCGCGCAAAGCGGCCGCTATCAGCCGCCCGGCCACTGGCTGCTGACCGGCGTGACCGACACGCAGTTGATCGACGTGCCGCCCGCGCCGGGCACGCCGGCCGATGCGCTCAATCCGGTCTATCGCGCGAACCAGGTCTCGCTGCCCGAGTACTCGCTGCGCTCGGAGCTGACGCCGCAGATTCTGTCGGTGCTGCTGGTGTCGCCCGACCGCATGTCGATGTTCAATCTGTTCCGTTATATCCAGCATCTGACCGAGAATCATCAGGACACGCAACGTTATGAAATCGCGCTGTGGCGCAAGATTCTGTACCCGTTCGCGGTGTTCGTGATGCTCGTGCTGTCGCTGCCGTTCGCGTATCTGCATACGCGCGCCGGCGTGGTCGGCGTGAAGGTGTTCGGCGGCATCATGCTCGGCATGAGCTTCCAGTTGTTCAACACGCTGTTCTCGCATATCGGCACGCTCAATACGTGGCCCGCGCCGCTCACGGCGGCGACGCCGGGGCTCGTGTACCTCGTGCTCGGCCTCGTCGGCCTGAAGTGGGTCGACCGGCACTAGTGCCGGTGCGGCCGGTGCGCTGAGAGACATCGTCGGGAGTCGACGCGATGGCGATGCATGGATTGATTCTGTTTGGCCACGGCGCGCGCGATGCGCGCTGGCGCGAGCCGTTCGAACGGCTCGCCGGCAAGCTGCGCGCGGCGCGTGCCGCAACGGGCGGCGCACAGGCCGTCACGCTCGCGTTTCTGGAATTGATGGAGCCCGATCTGCCGACGGCGGTGACGCAACTCGTCGGCGAGGGGTGCGACGCGATCACGGTCGTGCCGGTGTTCTTCGGCCAGGGCGGCCACGTCAGACAGGACCTGCCCGCGCTGATCGACCGGTGCCGCGCCGCTCATCCGGCCGTCGAGATTCGCTGCGCGGTCGCGGTCGGCGAGGATGAAGCGGTACTGGATGCGCTCGCGCAGTACTGTTTGCAACAGATTTGAGGCTCGCCCGGCAGCGTGCGCTGCGCTGGCGTAGATGGGCCTGACTCGGGGCCATGATTCGGGCCCATGACGCGAGCCTGATCTGAACCTGGCCAGAAAATGAAATCGGCCGACGCATCACGCGACGGCCGACCGGAAAAACCTCGCAGCGAAGACCGAAAACCTCAGGCGGCGACCCGAATACCCTTAGCAGACTGCCCCGCATCGGTTTGCCGCTCCCGCTCCGCGAACGCCTCGCCGATCATCAGCAGACTCGGCTGCGAAGCATCGACCCAGCGCTGCGCGTCACCGGCGGCCAACTCCTCGAGAGTCAGCGTCAGCATGCGCTCGCGCGGCGTGCTGCATGCTTCGACGATCGCAACCGGCGTCGTCGCCGGCTTGCCTGCATCGATCAACTGCTGCGCGATCTCGACGCCGCTGTCGCGCCCCATGTAGAACACGAGCGAATCGGCATTGACCTGCTCGCGGATTTCCTCGGAGCCCGGCGCGCGGCTGAACGTCGCCAGCGCGACGCTGCGCGATACGCCGCGCAAGGTCAGCGAGCGTTGCAGCGATGCCGCGCTCGCGAGCGCGGCGGTAATGCCCGGCACCACTTCATACTCGATGCCGGCCGCTTCAAGCGCGCGCATTTCCTCGTCCGCGCGGCCGAACAGCATCGGATCGCCGCCCTTCAGACGCACGACCACGTCGTGCTCCAAAGCCGCGTCGACGATCTGCTTGTTGATGAACTGCTGGGCCGTCGAGAGCTGTCCGCAGCGCTTGCCGACCGCAATGCGCTTCGCGCTGGCGGGTGCGTAGTCGAACATCGCCGGCTCGACGAGCGCGTCGTGCAGCACCACGTCGGCGGTGCCGAGCAGCCGCGCGCCGCGCACCGTAATCAGGTCCGCGGCACCGGGTCCCGCGCCGATCAGATAAACCTTACCCATGGACATCAACCTGTTCGTTGCAGCGTAGGCAGGCGGCGCCGTGCACCGCCCGCGTAGCCCTTTTGCGTCGCTCCTGCCGCGTCATCGCGCATATCGCGCGTTCAGGCGTCTCGCTCAGGCCGAAAATGCCCGGATCATACCAGCCGCGACGGTATGGTTCGTCGCTTCGTCGATCAGCACGAACGCGCCCGTGCCTTGATGCGAATCGTACGCGTCGCACACGAGCGGCTTCTGCAAGGTCAGTGCGACACGGCCGATGTCGTTCATCGCGAGTTCCTTGCGATCGATGGCTTGCGACAGCGTATGCACGTCGAGCACTTCCTGGATCGCGCCGATCTTCGCGAACACCGTGTTGGTGGTTTGCTTGAGCAGATACTTGCGCTGCGTCGAGAGCGGCGTGTCGTCGAACCAGCAAAGGTCCGCTTCGAGCTTCTTCGCCGGCTCCGGCGCCGCTGCGCGCAGCACGAAGGTATCGCCGCGCGACACGTCGACGTCTTCCGCGAGACGGATCGTGACCGTTTGACCCGCGAACGCGCGATCCACCTGCGCGGTGCCGCCGACCACCGGCGCGATGATCTCGGCCACGGTCGCTTCGCGATTGGCCGGCAGCACGACGATCGTGTCGCCGAGCTTCACTTCGCCCGATTCGATACGGCCCATGTAGCCGCGGAAATCGTCGGCCTGGCTGCCGTCCTGGCGCGCGACCCACTGCACCGGGAAGCGCAGCGCCTCGCCGCTCGCGGTTTCGACCGGCAGCGCTTCGAGCACGTCGAGCAGCGGCTCGCCCGCGTACCACGGCATGCGCTCGCTTGCCGTGACGATGTTGTCGCCCTTCAGCGCCGACACCGGCACGAAGCGCACGTCTTCGAGACCGAGGTGGCGCGCGAGTTCGACGTAGGCGTCGCGAATCTCGTTGAAGCGCGCTTCGCTGTAGTCGACGAGGTCCATCTTGTTGATCGCGACGATCGCGTGCTGCAGGCCGAGCAGCTTGACGATCGCGCTATGGCGCTTGGTTTGCGGCAGCAGTTGCGCAACGCCGTTCTCGAACGTGACGCGCGTCGCGTCGACGAGGATGATCGCCGCGTGCGCGGTCGAGGCACCCGTCACCATGTTGCGCGTGTACTGCTCGTGGCCCGGCGTATCGGCGATGATGAACTTGCGCTTGGCGGTCGCGAAGTAGCGGTACGCGACGTCGATCGTGATGCCCTGCTCGCGTTCGGCTTCGAGGCCGTCGGTCAGGAGCGACAGATCGATTTCGTCGCCCACGGTGCGCTTGTTTTTCGCGCGCGACAGCGCCGAAAGCTGGTCGCTCAAGACCGCCTTGCTGTCGTACAGCAGGCGGCCGATCAGCGTGCTCTTGCCGTCGTCGACGCTGCCCGCGGTGATGAAACGCAGCACGCCGAGGTCTTCTGGTTGATGAATACTGCTCATGATTTTCCTTGTCCCTCTGTCGACCGGAGTTTGCGCTTTAGCGCGCTACGCCGGTCCCATGTGTGCTTAGAAATAACCCTGCTTCTTGCGCTGTTCCATCGCGGCTTCCGACACCTGATCGTCCATCCGCGTCGCGCCGCGCTCCGTGATTTCGGTCACGGCCGTCTCGGCGATGATCTTCTCGATATCGTCCGCATCGCTTTCGACCGGGCACGTGCAGCTGATGTCGCCCACGGTACGGAAGCGCACGAGCGCCTGTTCGCTGGTCTCGCCCTCGCGCATCGGCGTGAGCGGCGTGACCGGCACGAGCAGGCCGTTGCGGCGCACGATCTCGCGCTGGTGCGCGTAGTAGATCGACGGCAGTTCGAGCTGTTCGCGCGCGATGTACTGCCACACGTCGAGTTCGGTCCAGTTCGAGATCGGGAACACGCGCAGGTGTTCGCCGTTGTGCAGACGCGCGTTGTAGAGGCTCCACAGTTCCGGGCGCTGCGCCTTCGGGTCCCACTGGCCGAATTCGTCGCGGAACGAGAAGATGCGCTCTTTCGCGCGGGCCTTTTCTTCGTCGCGGCGCGCGCCGCCGATCATCGCGGTATAGCCGTATTGCTCGATCGTTTCGAGCAGCGTGACCGCCTGCGCGGCGTTGCGCGAATCCGTTTCGCGGCGCAGACGCACGGTGCCGCGCTTGATCGAATCTTCGACATGGCCGACCACGAGTTCGGCGCCGATTTCCTGTGCGCGGCGATCGCGGAAGTCGATCACTTCGTCGTAGTTGTGTCCCGTGTCGATATGCACGAGCGGGAACGGCAACTGCGTCTTGCGGTTCGCACCGAGGCCAAAGGCCTTCAGGGCGAGCGCGAGCACCACGACGGAATCCTTGCCGCCCGAAAACAGCAGCGCCGGCTTGCTGCATTCGGCGACCAGTTCGCGCAGGATGTGGATCGACTCGGCTTCGAGCCAATCGAGGTGATCCATACGGTTCGCCGTGTTGATAAGCGGAGCGTTCACAGTGGAATCGAGCGTGGTGCTCATGTTGGGTCCTTCGTTGATTGGCCCGGCGAGCGGTCGCCCGCCCGAGCACAAGTATTCAGTTCGATTGATGCGGCGCTCGGACCGGGAGCCAGGCTCCCAGTGTAGCGAGATATCAGGCCGATGCGTTTTCGCTCGGCTCGACCGCGATCGGCGTAATCGCCGTGATGTGCAAGCCGCATTCCTTCGTGTCGCGCGACTCCCACCACCAGCGCCCCGCCCGGCTGTCCTCGCCGGGGCGGATCGCGCGCGTACAGGGCTCGCAGCCGATGCTCGGATACCCGCGCGCGTGCAGCGGATTGACCGGCACGTCGAACGCCTTCAGGTAATCCCACACTTCGGCCTCGCTCCAGTCCGCGAGCGGATTGAACTTGGCGATGCCGCGCGCGCCGTCGTGCTCTTCCTCGTGCAGCTCGGCCCGCGTGACCGACTGCTCGCGGCGCTGCCCGGTCACCCAGGCGCTGACGTCGGCGAGCGCGCGATTGAGCGGCTCGACCTTGCGGATCTCGCAGCAGCGCTTGCGCAGCTCGACGCTTTCGTAAAACGCGTTCAGGCCGTGCTCGCTCGCGTACTGCTCGACCGCGGCCACCTGCGGATGAAACTGCTCGATGTCGTAGCCGTAGCGCTCTTTCACGCGCTCGAGCATGCCGAGCGTTTCCGCGTGCAGACGGCCCGTGTTCAGCGAGAAGATGCCGATCTTCACGCCGCGCGAGAGGATCGCGTGCGTGAGCAGCATGTCTTCGGCCGCGAGGCTGCTCGCGAGCTTCACGTTGGCGTGACGCGCGGCGATCGAATCGAGCAGCGCGTCGAGACGCTCGACCTTCGCGGCAAGTTCCGGGCCCAGCGTTTGCGCAGTGTTCATGCCGGCACCTTGCCGGCGCCGGCCTGCGCCGCGCGGCGGCGGAACAGCGGCGACGGGTTATCGACGGCGCCCTGGTACTGCACGCTGAATTCGTCGAACGCCTTCAGCGCGTCGTCGAAGTCCTTGTCGGCGCGCAGCGCGTAGGCGTCGAAGCCACAGCGGAACATGAACGTGAGCTGGTCGCGCAGCACGTCGCCGATCGCGCGCAGCTCGCCCTGGTAGCCATAGCGCTCGCGCAGCAGGCGGCCGATGCTGTAGCCGCGGCCGTCGCGGAACACCGGGAAATCCACGGCGATCAATGCCAGCTTGTCGAAGTCGCCGACGATATCCGCCGGTTCGCTGTCCGGCGCGAGCCACACGCCGAGTTCCGTCGTGCCGCGCGCGGCGACGAGCGCGTCGCGCCCGGCCTGCCACAGCGCCAGCGGCACGATCACCTTGCCGGCCGGCAGTTCGCTCGCCGCCGGCAAAGCGCCGTCTTCCGCGGGGCGCACGACCGTCCAGTCGTCGTTGACGATCGCGCGGTTCTTGATGATAGAAGCCATCTGTTCAGTATCCTTTCGCGGTTACGCGTGAGCCGGTTGACGCGCGGCGTACACGCGCTCCTTGAACGGGGTGATGCCGATACGGTTGTAGGTATCGATGAAACGCTCGCCTTCCTGGCGGTTTTCCACGAAGGTGTCGATCACCTTTGTCATCACGTCCGGCATTTCCTCAGCCGAGAACGACGGGCCGATCACGCGGCCGAGGTGAGCGCCGGTCGCGCCCGTGCCCTGCTCGCCGCCGAGCGTCACCTGGTACCACTCCGAGCCGTCCTTGTCGACGCCCAGAATGCCGATGTTGCCGACGTGGTGATGCCCGCACGCGTTGATGCAGCCCGAGATGTTCAGCGACACGTCGCCGAGGTCGTACACGTAGTCGAGATCGCTGAAGCGTTCCTGGATCGCGAGCGCGATCGGGATCGACTTCGCATTCGCGAGCGAGCAGAAGTCGCCGCCCGGGCACGCGATGATGTCGGTCAAGAGACCGACGTTCGGCGTCGCGAAGCCTTGCGCCTTGGCCTTTTCCCAGACCGCGAACAGGTCGCGTTTCTTGACGTCGGCGAGAATCAGGTTCTGTTCGTGCGACACGCGAATCTTGCCGAACGAGTATTCGTCGGCCCAATCGGCGACCGCTTCCATCTGCGCGTCGGTCGCGTCGCCCGGGGCGATCGTGGTCGGCTTCAGCGACAGCGTCACCGAGGCGTAGCCCGCCACCTTGTGCGGACGCACGTTACGCTCGACCCAGCGCGCGAACGCGCGGTTTTCGAGCAGATGCTTCTCGAACGATGCGTCGGTGTCGGCCAGCTTCTCGTAGGCGGGCGGTACGAAGTATTGCGCCACGCGATCCACTTCGACCTGCGTCAGCGTCGACGGACCGTCCTTCAGGTGCTGCCATTCTTCCTCGACCTGCGCCGAGAATTTCTCCGGCGAGAGCGCCTTCACGAGAATCTTGATGCGCGCCTTGTACATGTTGTCGCGGCGGCCGTAGCGGTTGTAGACGCGCAGCACGGCTTCGCAGTAGGTCAGCAGATGCTGCCACGGCAGGTCGCGGCGGATGATCGCGCCGACGATCGGCGTACGGCCCAGGCCGCCACCGGCCAGAATATCGGCCACCACGTCGCCCTGCTCGTTCTTGCGCAGATACACGCCCATGTCGTGAATCTGCACGGCCGCGCGGTCTTCCTTCGAACCCGACACGGCGATCTTGAACTTGCGCGGCAGCCACGCGAATTCGGGGTGGAACGTCGACCATTGACGCAGGATTTCGGCCCACGGACGCGGGTCGATCACTTCGTCGGGCGCGACGCCGGCGAATTGATCGGCGGTGATGTTGCGAATGCAGTTGCCCGAGGTCTGGATGCCGTGCATCTGCACGCTGGCGAGCTTGCGCAGGATTTCCGGCGTTTCCTCGAGCTTGATCCAGTTGTACTGGATGTTCGAGCGCGTCGAGAAATGGCCGTAGCCGCGGTCGTGTTCGCGCGCGATCTGCGCGAGCACGCGCATCTGGTCGCTGCGCAGGTTGCCGTACGGAATCGCGATACGGTGCATGTACGCGTGGCGCTGGTAGTACAGGCCGTTCTGCAGGCGCAGCGGACGGAACTCCTCTTCGCTCAATTCGCCCGACAAGCGGCGGCGAACCTGATCGGCGTATTGCGCGACCCGTTCATCGACGATGGTCTGGTCGTACTGATCGTATTGGTACATTCGGGGACCCCAATTTTTCGAAACTTTGCGTGACACACGGCGGTCCGGTTTCCGCCGCGGCTCGAATACCGGTGTTTGTCAGCTGACGCAAGCAAGGGTTTAGACCCATCGCTTATTTGCTTATGACAAATACAGATATCCATATTGAAAAAGTTGGACAGATCGTAATAAACTCGCCTTATATTTCAAACGACTAAAAAATTCTTTTTATATGCGCAGAGGTTATATATGAATCTGCACCAATTCCGCTTCGTCCGCGAGGCAGTGCGGCAGAACTTCAACCTCACCGAAGCCGCCAAGGCGCTGTTCACAAGCCAGCCGGGCGTCTCGAAGGCAATCATCGAGCTCGAAGACGAGCTCGGCGTCGAAATCTTCACGCGCCACGGCAAACGCGTGCGCTCGTTGACCGAGCCGGGCCGCATCATATTGCAATCGATCGAAAAAATCCTCCAGGAAGTGGAAAGTCTCAAGCGCGTCGGCAAGGATTACGCGGCGCAGGACCAGGGCAACCTGACGATCGCCGCGACCCACACCCAGGCGCGCTACTCGCTGCCGGGCGCGATCGCCGAGTTCAAGCGGCGCTTCCCGAAGGTCCACCTTTCGATTCTGCAAGGCAGCCCAACCCAGGTCGCCGAGATGGTGCTGCACGACCAGGCCGACCTCGCGATCGCCACCGAGGCGATCTCCAACTACAAGGATCTGGTCTCGCTGCCGTGCTTCCAGTGGCACCACCTCGCGGTGATGCAGCCGGACCATCCGCTGATCGAGCGCAAGCTGCTCTCGCTCGACGATCTGACCCAGTACCCGCTGATTACCTACGACAACGCGTTCGCCGGCCGCTCGAAGATCAACGAGGCGTTCCGCCTGCGCGGGCTGCATCCCGACATCGTGCTCGAAGCGATCGACGCCGACGTGATCAAGACCTACGTCGAACTCGGGCTCGGCGTCGGCATCATGGCCGACATCGCGTTCAACGCCGAGCGCGACCGCCATCTGCGCGCGATGCCGGTCGGCCATCTGTTCGGCAGCAACGTGACGCGCGTCGCGCTGAAACAGGGCGCGTATCTGCGCAGCTACGTGTACACGCTCGTCGAACTGCTGTCGCCGAGCCTGAACCGCAAGCTGATCGAGCAGGCGCTCAAGGGCGAGCACGAAACCTACGAACTTTGATGGCGGCGGGAACCGCGCTGATTGCGCCCTGCTTTCCGGTTCCCGCTTTCTAATTTCCGCTTCTATCTGATTCCCGCTTCCCGATTCCGTTTGAATCCCGCTTTCCGCTACGGAGACCTTTCTCATGACGTTGCATAACAACACGCTTCGAAACATGTTGCGCGGCCTCGCCGCCGCCGGTGCGCTGCTCGCCGCGAGCGCCGCGCACGCCGACCTCAAGGTCGGCATCGACCTGTCGAACACGGGGCCGGCCGCCGTGATCGGCATCACGAGCAAGGACGCGATGCTGATGTGGCCGCAGACGATCGCCGGCCAGAAAGCCGACTACATCTTCCTCGACGACGCCTCCGACCCCGGCGTCGCCGTGCGCAACATCCGCAAGCTCATCAACGAGGACCACGTCGACGTGATCGTCGGGCCGAACATCACGCCGGCCGCGATGGCCGCGCTCGATCCGGTCGCCGAAAGCCAGACGCCGATGATTACGCTGATCGGCTCGGCCAGCGTGGTCGAGCCGCAGGAAGGCAAGAAGGTCTGGGCCTACAAGATGGCGCAGACCGACAGCGCGATGGCCGACGTGATGACGCGCTACATGTCGAACCACAACGTGAAGACGGTCGGCTTCATCGGTTTCGCCGATGCCTACGGCGAAAGCTGGCTCAACGAGTTCAGCAAGTTCGCGGCGCTGCGCCATATCCACCTGGTCGCGACCGAGCGCTACAACCGCACCGACGCGAGTGTGACCGGCCAGATTCTCAAGCTGATGGCCGCGAAGCCCGACGCGATCCTGATCGCCGGCGCGGGCACGCCGACCGTGCTGCCGCAGCGCACGCTGATCGAGCGCGGCTACAAGGGGCCGATCTATCAGACGCACGGCATCGCCACGCCCGAATTCATCAAGCTCGGCGGCAAGGACGTGGAAGGCACGCTGTTCCCGACGCAGCCGGTCGTGGTCGCGCGCTCGCTGCCGGCCGATCATCCGTCGAAGAAAGCGGCGCTCGCGTTCGTCGACGCGTACGAGGCGAAGTACGGCCCGGGCAGCGTGACGCAGTTCGCCGGCGATGCGGCCGGTGTGTATCCGCGCTTGCAGGATGCGGTCGCGCGCGCGTTGAAGACCGCGCAGCCGGGCACGCCGGCGTTTCGCGTCGCGCTGCGCGAGGAACTCGAACACGCGCATGAGCTCGTGGTGCCGAACGGCGTCGTCAATACGAGCCCGCAGGACCACGTCGGGCTCGATCAGCGCGCGAGCGTGATGGGCATCATCAGGGACGGCAAGTTCGTTTATCTGAGCCAGTGACCGCGCGGCTTATGTGTTGAGGGGTGTGCGGTTGATGGGGGCTATGGTCTGTCCGGATGCCGCCGCCCCGCCTGGTACTGTTCGGTGCTATTGGGTGCGCTTCCCGCCATCGTCAAACGTGAAGACATCGAACGGCCCGGGCTTGCTCGCAAGCGGGAGCGCCTTGCAGCCGCGCCCTACCCTACGCCCGGCACTCGCCAGCTATTCCCGCACCTGAGCGCGAAAAATCACCGAGGCCGGCTTGCCGGTGCGCGGATGCACCGGCTCCCGCATCTCCCGCAGCAACAGCCCGCTCGCCGCCATCAGTTCGAGCCACGTCTGCAAGGTCCGGAAATACCACGGCGGCGCGTCGGTGAATGCGTCGCCGAACCCCGCCCACGAACCCGGCCGCCAGCCGTCGACGTACGGCAAGTCGCCGCATGCGACGAGCGGATGCAGCGTCTGCACGATCAGGCTTGCACCGGGAGCGAGCAGCATCGGCACGGCGCGCAGCAGCCCGTCGACCGATTCCTTGCCGAGCAGCGAAAAATTGCAGACCACGACGTCGGCACGCATGGCGAGCCGGCCCGCCGCGATCTCTTCGTACGACAGGATTCTGCCGTCGAGCACGCCGGCGGCGGTCGCGGCATGCACCAGTCCGGCGATCGCATCCACCGCCGTCACGCCGATTCCGCGGCGTTGCAGCGTAAGCGCGAGCCAGCCTTCGCCGCAGCCCAGATCGAGGACGGTGGCCGGTTCGCACGCCAATACGGCATCGAGCACGGCCTGATCGGTGACAAGGCGCCGGCTTTCGATTTCGCCCGCGCGCACCGCATTCATCCACGGCGACGCGTTGCGCTGCCAGGAAGCGATGATCTTGTCGTCGCTGAGAGGGTCGAGGTTCATCGCCGGTTTCGCTCCATGGTGCGCCGCGACCTCGGGCGTCTCGGGCCTCGGTCGTCGGCAATGCCGCCGATTGTCGGCGATTCGAACCTTCCGGTCGAGCGCGGCGGGCTGATCTCGGTCTGCTTTCGTTGACAGTTGTCCACGATGTTGCGAGATGCTCTCACTCGCGGCATAGCGTGTTCCTGCGGCTGCCAGCCAGTATTGCGGGGTGCGCAGTGGTTTCAGGGATTCATTCTTTTGTCATACGTGATTCGACGCCATGATAGGTTTGCCCGCTGATCTGACTTGGGTATGGACGGCGGATGGCGATCGAATTCAAGGTCGGAACTCATCGGAGCTGCACGCTTTATACGCGGCACGAATATCGCGGCAATACTTTCAGCGATGAGGCACGTGCCGGCCGCCAGCTCATTACTTCGGCAAGCTCAGGGGAACTGACGCACGACACGCACCAATTGGCACGGCTCGTCGCGTTCATGCGCAAAGCGCCCGGCTGCGCATACGTGAGCGGTGCTGCACCGGCTCAACTCGCCCGGATGCTGCGGACCGCCGTCGAGCGCGGCGATGTGATTGCCGTCGCGGCGAAGCCGCATGCCTCGGGTGGACGCAGTGTGCGTATCGAACAGCCGCCCCGGCCATACCATGAAACCTTCTCGCCGTCGCAACTATTCCGGCCCGAGCAACGCCTGGCGCGTACCGCTCGTTCATTCGAGCGCCCGCGATTGCCACGGCTAGCATCCGATGATGACCTCGCGATCTGGTTTTCCCGCCCCGGCGACGTACTGCCCGATGGAACCATCGCCGTACCGGTATCGACGCCACTCGGCAATGCGCAGCCGTTCGAATACAAAGAGGATGCTTCGCTCGGCGATCTACAGGAGTTAGCTGCGCGTGGCGTCAGTGAGGCCGACGAAGAAGAGTGTCACGTGATATACGAAACCGAAATGGAAGAATGCTCTTTTGCTCGCGCCATGTACCGGGACAACCGAACCTATGCCCTTTGCTCTCAGCGAGCTTTCGTCAACGATCAAACTTGCAGAGGCTATTAACATGAAAAAACCACCACGCGCCAGCATCATTTTTTATGACGAAGACGCGCAGCAACTCATGATATGCAACGTGTTCCGGCGGGAAGTGCAAGGTGTCATTGATAACGCACTGGCACGCACAGGCGGGATGCGAGTTCCTCCCGACGAAGCCGATCACAGCATGCGCCCACTCACCGACGAAGACGCGCGTAAGCTCGGCGGCCTGGCGATACTCGTACAGGCTGGCGTCCACCCGGAATTGCGTGAGCGTTTGCAGATAACGACAGCAGAGCCCGTCAACTGGAAAAACGATGGCTTAGCAACCAGGACCGGGGAGTAAGCGTCCAAGGGGAATGCTCAGAAATGCCATCATCGTTCCCGCGTTGCGCCGTGCCATAGGCAACGCTCGCGGCCAGGTTCTGTGCGAGCAGAATGCGTTTGATCGTTACCAACAATGCAGGGGATATTGATGGCCAGCCACACGCCATATTCAGTGATATTGACTTGCGCCGAAGATCAACAAAGATTCATCGTTCATGCCGTCGATCAAACCAGGATCGCCACGGTAACTGCCGGTCAACTCGAAATGCCCATCCTTCTGGACAGTTTCGATTACCGGCTCGATGATGAATTTGCTCGCCGGCTTGGCGTCGCCATGCTCAACCTGATTGCTCTCGGGCAACCCGACATCAGGCAGTACATCCCGGTGACGCAAGAGCCCATCGACAAGCCGTTACAGACATAACCTGCCGCTCACGCACCGCGCGTCATGGCCCATGATGATGGGGTCACCTGTCCGCCTCTGCGACGTGCTGCCCGATGGAACCATCGCCATGCCGGGACGGCAAGGTCCGAGACCTCGGCAACCCTGTACCGATCCTTCCGTGGTGACAACGCATGGACAAGCTGAACGCCTTCAATCACTTCCACGACTGGTATATGGACACCCTCCATGTGTCGACGGAGCGCGAAACGCTCACACTGAGCCTGTATTTGCAGAATCGGCGTGCGTCGCTTTCATTCGTCGGAATGAGTCGGTGCATTGTCGAGAATCTCGGTCTTCAAAACATCGTTTACGCAATCGACATGCTGGAAGAGGGAACAGAGCGTTACGAGAAAGCACAACGAAGGTTAGCCACAGCCGAACGATAGACCGATAACCAACCCGGCAAACTCGCGCAACTTTTCTCGACATGCGTGGCGGAGCTTATCGTCGAGTTTGACTCGCTTGAAATTGAGACCTCTTCGGAATCGTTAGATTGACATCGTCACCTTCACGCAGCCACCCAGCGCCCTATCCGCACAAACGCGCACAAACGCGGAAGGTCCGCGAAATTGTTAAAGTAGCAGTCTTTTCCCACTCAGCAGTCCATCATGCGCACCACCCGAGCCATCCATGCCGTCGAGCGGCTGAAAACGCGCAGCGGCAATCCCCGCTTTGCCGCGATCAGCCTGTCTGGCGGCCTGTTCTATCTGGTCGATAAAGCGAGCGGCGTCGATAAAAAGGTCTCCGAGCCGCTCGCGCTCGACGACTTCGTCAAATTCGTCGACGCGTTCGGTCCGCAGAAACCGCGCAAGGCCAGCAAGCTCGACGTCGCGTTCGAAGCGCAGATCAAAAAGAGCAAGGGCGAGTAACGCGGCAGCGGTGTCACGCAGGCGCCGCGCAACGCATTGGCGACATCACGCGACATCACAAAGCATCGCGCCACATCGCGGCCTTGCGGCCCAATGCTAGCGCCATCGCCAGCGACAAGGCGAGGCAAGCCAAACCACCCCAACCGCCAACCACCTCACCCCACCGCAATCTCCTGCCACTGCCCATCCGCCGCGCTGCTCGCGAGCACAGCCTCGATAAAGCGCAAACCGGCCACGCCATCGTCGACCGTCGTCAGCAGCCGGCTTTCGGGCGGCGGCTCGCGGCCCTCGTTCAACGCGTCGATCTGCAAGGCCGCGTCCTTGTACAACTGCGCGAACGCTTCGAGATACCCTTCCGGATGCCCCTGCGGCACGCGCGTCGCATGCGCGGCCACCGCGCTGTTCACGCGCCCGCGCGTCAATCGCTCGGCCGTGCCGCCGAGCGGCGTGAACCACAATTCGTTGGGCTGCTCCTGATCGAACGCAAGACCCGCCTTCGTGCCGTAGACGCGCAGCCGCAACGCGTTCTCCGCGCCGCTCGCCACCTGGCTCGCCCACAGCATGCCGCGCGCGCCGTTCGCGTAGCGCAGCAGCGCCTGCACATGATCGTCGACACGGCGACCCGGCACGAAGGTATGCAGCTCGGCGGAAAGTTCGCGCGGCAGCATCCCCGTGACGAAGACGGCGAGGTGATACGCGTGCGTGCCGATGTCGCCGAGACAGCCCGCCGGTCCCGCGAGCGCCGGGTCCGTGCGCCAGCCGGCCTGCCTGTTCGCGCCGGTCGCCTCGATCGGTTCGGCGAGCCAGTCCTGTGCGTATTCGACCTGCACGACGCGTATCTCGCCCAACTCGCCGCGCTCGACCAGTTCGCGCGCATGGCGCACGAGCGGATAG
The DNA here is from genome assembly GCF_017105025.1 of Paraburkholderia sp. Ac-20336. NCBI lineage: Bacteria > Pseudomonadati > Pseudomonadota > Betaproteobacteria > Burkholderiales > Burkholderiaceae > Paraburkholderia > Paraburkholderia sp. Ac-20336. Next base: position 21,677 of record NZ_JAAGPS010000103.1, read on the forward strand.
CCCGAATACGTATGCGTGAGCGCGAACAGCCGCTGCCTCGCGCGCGCGAGTTGCGCGAGGGCCTCGCCTTCGGCGAGCGACACCGCGAGCGGCTTGTCGCATATCACGTGGATGCCCGCTTCGAGAAACGCCGTCGCGACTGGCGCATGTAGATGATTCGGCGTGACGATCGCCACCGCGTCAATGCCGTCATCGCGCGCGGCTTCGGCGCGCGCCATCTCGCGCCAGTCCGCATAGCTGCGCGCGATGCCGGCTTCGAGTGCGCTCGTCCGCGCGCGCTCGGGATCGGACGACAACGCGCCCGCAACGAGTTCGAAGCGATCGTCGAGCCGCGCGGCGATCCGGTGCACCGCGCCGATGAACGCGCCCTGCCCGCCGCCGACCATGCCGAGCCTGAGCTTTTTTTGTGGCATCGGATTTCCTCTCCTTCCTTTGTCTTTGTGTTTGAACGGCGCGACGCGTGCGTAGGTAGGTGTGGCACGCGGCCACAGTGCGCGCCACCGCGCCTTCTGTCCTTCCTTCGCGCGGGCCCTCTGTCACCGCGCGCTGCTGTCACCCGCTCCTTGTCACCCGCTCTCTATCACCGCGCTCACGGACCGCCGCCGCGCCTGCCAATCTACGAATAGCCCTACCGTGCAACCCGCGCGGCACAACCCACCCTCAAATCCCAAGCACGCTTTTCAACCGTACGGCATCGACGCCACTGCCCGCGAAATCGTCGAACGCATGCTCGGCCACGCGGATGACGTGCCGCCGGATAAACTCCGCGCCCTCGCGCGCGCCGTCGTGCGGATGCTTCAGCGCGCACTCCCATTCGAGCACCGCCCAGCCCGGAAAATCGTATTGCGCCATCTTCGAGAAGATCGCGCCGAAGTCGATCTGTCCATCGCCGAGAGAGCGGAAGCGTCCCGCGCGCTCGACCCAGCCGCTATAGCCGCCGTACACGCCCTGCCTGCCGGTCGGCCGGAACTCGGCGTCCTTCACATGAAACGCCTTGATGCGCTCGTGATAGATGTCGATGAACGCAAGGTAATCGAGCTGTTGCAGCATGAAGTGGCTCGGGTCGTAGAGAATGTTCGCGCGCGCATGCTGCTTCACCGCGTCGAGAAAGCGCTCGAAGCTCACGCCGTCGTGCAGGTCCTCGCCCGGATGCAGTTCGTAGCAGACGTCGACGCCGGCTGCGTCGAACGCATCGAGAATCAGCGTCCAGCGGCGCGCGAGTTCGTCGAATGCAGCCTCGACGAGACCGGCCGGACGCTGCGGCCACGGGTACAGATACGGCCACGCGAGCGCGCCGGAAAACGACACGTGCGTGCTCAATCCCAGGCGGCGCGATGCTTGCGCGGCGAGCTTCATCTGCGCGATCGCCCATTGCGTGCGCGCGGCCGGATCGCCGCGCACGTGCGGCGCGGCAAAGCCGTCGAACAGCGCGTCGTAGGCGGGATGCACGGCGACCAGTTGTCCTTGCAGATGCGTCGACAGCTCGGTAATCTCCACGCCCACGTCATCGACGGTCTCGCGCAACTCATCGCAATACGCGTCGCTCGTGGCCGCTTTCTCGAGATCGATCAGGCGCGGATCGCACGGCACCTGCACGCCCTTGAAGCCGAGACCAGCGGCCCAGTTCGCAAGATGCGCGAGATTGTCGAACGGCACTTCGTCGCCCATGAACTGCGCGAGAAAGATCGCCGGACCTTTGATGGTTTTCATCGTACGGTTCCTCGAACCTGGCGCGCGCGGGTCGCGTTCCCTTCAGGATGAACGGGACGCTCCCGCGCGCGTTAAACGATCAGCGCCGCGATGCTCCGGGTGGAACGCAAGATGGCACCCAACGTGCCGCTCGCAGCGTCGCCCGAGCGCCGCCTAACTTAAAACGGCGAGTCCGGGAAATAGAACTGCTGCGCGTTTTCCTTCGTAATCAGCACCGACGGAATGATCGTCGTGGCCGGCAGCTTCTCGCCTTTTAACCGCGCCTCGGCCGTGAGCTTGATCGCGTCGTAGATGAATTTCGGCGAGTACGACACGTCGGCCTGGATCATCGGCGCACCATCCATCACGTTCTTCACCATGCCTTTCGAGCCCGCGCCGCCGAACACGATCTTGATGTCGTTGCGCTTCGCCTGATCGATCGCCTTGACGACGCCGACCGCCATGTCGTCGTCAGCGGCCCACACGGCGTCGATATGCTTGAAGCGCGTCAGGTAGTCCTGCATCACCTTGAACGCGTCGTCGCGATTCCAGTTCGCGTACTTCGCGTCGAGAATCTTGAGGTCCGGATAGTTCTTGATTACGTTCGTGAACGCGGTCCAGCGCTCGTTGTCGAGCGTGGTCGGAATGCCGCGCAGCGCGACGATGTTGCCCTTGCCGCCGAGCGACTTCGCCAGATACTCGGCGGGAATCCGGCCGAACGCGGTGTTGTCGCCGGCCACATAGGCATCCTGTGCGCTCGTGTTCGTGAGGCCGCGATCGACCACGGTCACGTACACGCCTTTCTTCTTGACCTGCTCGACCGGTTGCGTGAGCGAAGCCGATTCATACGGAAAGATCACCAGCGCGTTGATCTTGTTGACGGTCACGAGGTCCTGCAACTGGTTCGCCTGCTCGGGCGAGTTGGCCGCGGTCTTCACGATCACCTTCAGATCGGGATGCGCTTTCTCGAGATCGGCCTTCGCCTTGTTGGCCCACCAGACGATGCCGCCCGTGAAGCCGTGATCGGCCGTCGGAATCGCGACGCCTAGCGTGACCTTGTCGTCGGCGCGCGCCGCGCCCGCCGTGCCCAGTATTCCCAACGCCAGCATGCCGGCGCCGATCGCTCGAATGACCTGCTTCATGGTGTGTCTCCAATGTTGAGGCGCTCGGGGCGCCCCGTTTTTCGGACCTGCGTTCAGATTGCCGTCGTTGCGTTTGCTGCTTTTTTGCTGCTTTCTTTTGCTGCTTTTCGCTGCGTCCGCACTGCCGTTGCTTCATCACCGTGGCCGCACTGCGGTTGCTTGGCGGCTGCCTGGCTACGGCTTCATTGCTGCTTCATGGTTGCTTCACTACGGCCCCTACCCGCTGCGCTTTCAACCGGCAGCGCCCCACTACCGCCTTCCACGCTGCACGAACGCGACGAAAATAATCACGACGCCCTGCACCGCCGCATTCAGATACACGCTGATGATGCTGGTCAGGTTCAGGATGTTCGCGATCACCGAAAGCAGGATCGCGCCGATCACGGTGCCGATCACGCGCCCCTCGCCGCCCTTGAGCGCGGTGCCGCCGACCACCACCGAAGCAATCGCTTCGAGCTCCCACAACAGGCCGGTGGTCGGCGTCGCGGAGCCGAGGCGCGGCACATACAGCACCGTCGCCACGCCCACGCACATCCCGAGCAGCACATACGTGACGATCTTCACGGTATCGACGCGAATCGCCGCATAGCGCGCGACCTGTTCGTTCGAACCGATCGCCTGGACGTGCCGGCCGAACGCGGTGCGATTGAGGATCAGCGCGCCGCCTGCCGCAACCACGAGAAACACCCAGATCGGCACCGGCACGCCAAACAGGCTCGCGTAATAGACCGGGCCATACAGATCGGATAACGAATCATTGAGTGTCAACGCGCCGCCGTCGGCGAGCCATGTCAGCACCGCGCGAAAAATCCCGAGCGTGCCGAGCGTGACGATGAACGGCTCGATGCGCCCTTTTGTAATCAGCAAGCCGTGCGCGCAACCAAACAGCGCACCAAGCATGAGCGCCGCGACGATGCCGATCGTCACGATCAGCAACGGCGGCAACGCATGGCCTGCCGTGCCCGCCGCCAGCGCGTTCATGAGCCAGATCATGCTGCCCGCGATCAGTGCGGCCATCGAGCCGACCGACAGATCGATGCCGCCCGAAATGATCACAAAGGTCATGCCGACCGCGATGATGCCGATGAACGACGTGCGCGTGAGCACGTTCACGAGGTTGTCGAGCGTCGCGAAGTCGCGATTGAGCAGCGTGCCGACGATGCACAGCGCGATCAGCCCGACGAGCGGCCCGAGCGTGTAGAGCCGCTGCGCGACGCGCAGCGCGCGGCGTGATGGCACGGCTTCAGTGGGTGCCGGTCGCATGGGCGATCAACTCCTCTTCGGTCAGATGGTCGAGCGCAAGCGTCGCCTGCAGGCGTCCCGCGCGCATCACGGCGACGCGATGGCACAAGCCGATCAGCTCGATCAGTTCGGATGAAATGACGATCACCGCGCGACCCTGCGCGGCGAGACGATGAATCAGAAAGTAGATGTCACGCTTCGCGCCGACGTCGACGCCGCGCGTCGGCTCGTCGAGCACGATCACGCTCGGGGCCGGTTGCAGAAACTTCGCGAGCGCGAGCTTCTGCTGGTTGCCGCCCGAGAGCATGCGCGCGCGGCTCGACAGGTCGCCCGTGCGAATGCCGAATTCGCCGACCGCTTTCTGCAAGGCCGCGCGGCCCGCCTTCAGGTCGAGCAGCGGATGCGCGTAGCGTTCGAGCGTCATCAGCGTGAGGTTGTCCTGCAGGTTCAGATCGACGTGCAGGCCTTTGCCCTTGCGGTCCTCGCTCAGATACGTGAGGCCGTGGCGCATCGCCTCGCGCGGGCTTTTCAGATCGACGGGCCGGCCCGCGATTTCGAGGCGGCCGCCCGTGCGTTTGCGCAAGCCGATGAGCGCCTCGAACGCCTCGGTGCGGCCTGCGCCGACCAGCCCCGCGAAGCCGAGCACTTCGCCGGCGCGCACCTCGAAGCTCAGGTCCTCGACCCAGTCGGGCACCGTGAGGCCGTTCACGCGCAACGCAACCGGCGCATCGGCGGGCGCGGTCGCCTTGTCGGGGAACATATCGGACAGCTCGCGCCCGACCATCAGGTTCGCCATCTGCTGACGCGCAAGCCCCGCGGTCTCGCCGCGCGCGACGAAGCGGCCGTCGCGCATCACGATCACCTCGTCGGTGATGCGCTCGACTTCGTCGAGCTTGTGCGAGATGTAGACGATCGTCACGCCGTCGGCCTTGAGCTTCGCCATCAGCGCGAAGAGCCGTTCGGTTTCGGCGGGCGTCAATGTCGCGGTCGGCTCGTCCATGATGAGCAGACGCGCGCGCCGCGACAGCGCCTTCGCGATCTCGACCATCTGCTTTTCCGCGACGATCAGCTCGCGCACCTTCGTGTCGAGCGCGCGCTCGAGCCCGACCTGCGCGAGATAGCGCGCGGCGTCGGCGCGCATCGCGGCATCGTCGACGAACCAGCCGCGCCGCTTCTCGTGGCCGAGGTACATGTTCTGCGCGATCGTCAGATGCTCGGCGAGGTTGAACTCCTGGTGGATCAGCACGATGCCTTGCGCCTCGGCGTCGCGCGAACCGCTAAAGCGCCGCGCGTGACCGTCCACCAGCACGCTGCCCGAAGTGGCCGTTTCGTAACCGGCGAGGATTTTCATCAGCGTCGACTTGCCCGCGCCATTCTCGCCGAGCAAGCCGTAGATGCGCCCCGGTGCGATCTCGAAGCTCACGCCGTGCAGCACGCGCACGGGGCCGAAGTCCTTGCGGATGTCGTCGAAGCGGATCGCGAGGCTCATGGCTCAGGCACTCCCGCGAATCACGAGGCGATGCGGCAGCAGCACGCCCGGCACGCTGGCCTGCGGATTCGCGAGTCGTTGCAGCAGCAGGCGCGCGGCCGTTTCGCCGAGTTCGCGCATCGGCTGCGCGATCGTCGTGAGCGGCGGATCGATCTGCGCGGCGAGCGAAATATCGTCGAAGCCGACCACGGCGACGTCGTCGGGCACGCACTTGCCGACGCTGCGCAAACCGTGGATCACGCCGATCGCGAGCGTATCCGACACCGCGAAGATCGCGCTCGGCGCGGCGGGCTGCTGCATCAGCGTGACCGCGGCCGAGGCGCCCGCTTCGTAGTCGAGGCTGTTCAGGTTCATGCGCCAGCGCGGGTCCGGCGCGATGCCGGCCTCGGCGAGCGCATCGAGATAGCCCTGCTGGCGCTGCCGCGCATACAGATAGCCGACGTCGGAATTGATGAGCCCGATGCGCCGATGGCCACGCGCGAGCAGATGCCGAACCGCGTCGCCGGCCGCGCGGTAGTTGTCGATGCCGGCATACGGCACGCCCACCGCCGGGTCGAACTCGCAGCAGGCGACCCACGGCAGCGCCTGCGAGGCCTCGCCGAGCGCCTGCTGGATCGTGTCCGGATCGAGGCAGATCGCGCCGTCGGCGCGGCGGCGGCGCAGCATGTCGAAATAGCTGCGCTCGCGGCCCGGGTCCGCGCCGGTGTCGCACAACAGCATGAAGTAGCCGTGCTGACGCGCGACGCTGTCGATGCCGCGCACGATCTCGGCGTAAAACGGATTGCCGAAGTCGGGGACCATCGTCAGCAGCAGGCGGCTTTCCGCCGTGCGCAGATTGCGCGCGAGTTCGTTGACGCGATAGCCGCTCGCGTCGATCGCGGCGAGCACCTTGTCGCGCGTCGCGGCCCGCACGTTCTCGT